>CAJQSP010000022.1 GCA_905614375.1 uncultured Dehalococcoidales bacterium
CATCGCTCCTACAAAACCGATAAGCTGGCGCCGCAGTCGTTTTTGGATAAGCCTGCATAGGCTGCATACGAATGTGGGGAGCAGAAAAGTATGGCCAGTAGGAAAGTTCTGGTTCTGGGCGGTGGTTTCGGAGGAGTACAAGCTGCGATAAGTGCACGTGCATCTATCGACGCTTCACACGAAGTAACTATTGTCGATCGAAATAGGGTGACGCATCTCTGCGGAATGAACCCACTATTGATAGTTGGTGAACGAGATACCGACAAAACCAGTAGATCGCTGGGTCGACTCGCCAACCGTGGCATCAAGTTCGTCGAATCGAATATCGACGCGATCGACACGATAGGTCAGAAGGTCGAAACATCGGCTGGCGCGCTCGATTACGACTATCTGGTTATCGCCCTTGGCGCCGCATACGACTGGGACGCCGTTCCCGGTGCAAGAGACGCCTACTCGTTCTACGATTTCGACTACGCCCGTCACTTGCGACGCCGACTCAGTCGACTTAAGCGAGGCAAGATCGTGCTCGCCGCTGCGAAGCCGCCATACAAATGTCCGCCAGCCCCGTTCGAGACTGCCATGATCCTCAACTGGTGGGCTAAGAACAGAGGCATCCGAAAAGACCTCGAAATTTCCGTTTACATCCCCGAGCCAGGACCGCTCGGGGTAGCCGGTAAAGAAGCATCAATGCGAGTTCGAAGCGCGCTATATCAACGCGGAATCGAACTTGTCACAGGGGCTGGAATAACCGAAGTTTCAGCAAACGGCAGGGAAGCATCGTTCGCCGATGGCTCGATGACAACCGCCGATATCATCGCAACTGTTCCAGTTCACAAAATTCCCGCAATTGTTGCAGCAAGCGGCGTTTCTAGCGGCAAGCCATGGGTTCCTGTAAACAAAGCGAATTTGGAAACATCCACTGTGAACGTATTTGCAATCGGCGACGTGAACGTTGTGCCATCGGGAGATTTCGCCATTCCAAAAGCTGGTGTGTTCGCCGCGGGCCAAGGCACGAAGGTCGGCGAGGTAATCGCTAGCCGAATAAACGAAACCGAAGCACCAGAACCATATGACGGCGTTGGATTTTGCTATATGTCCTACTCGGGCGGACGTTCAGCCACCGTTGGCGGCGAGTTTTTAGCTGAAGGCGGGCCGCAGACGATTCTTAGTGAACCGACCGTATCGGGCATGAAGAGCAAGGATCGATTCGAGCGAGACTGGCGCAGCTTCAAGATCTAAGCTCACAATCGTAGTTTTGTCGTTTGATTTCGACACTTCCAAAAAGAAAGAATTACCGATGATTGCTGTTCGACGCACCTACCTTCCAAAACCGGGTACCGGAAGCAAACTGGCCGCTCTGGTGCATGAAGCAAGTTCCGCAATGGAATCTGCCGGATACAAGAAACCTACCGTTTACAAAGGCTGGCACGGATCGCACGGAATGCTGCAAACCGAGCAGCTCTGGGATTCGACCACTGACTACGAAACGTCACGAAGCGCGGTTCGTAAAACTTCGAGCATCACCAAGATATTCGACCAGATATACCCGCTCCTTGCCGAAACCCACAACACCGAAATCTTCGAAATCACCAGCTAGACCGTTTTGAGCCTCCCCAAGCTCTCTACCTTTTTGTTGCCGCTGCAAAATTTATCCGCTTGAGAGCGATGTAATCGCGTGCAGCAACTGCGGCTGCAGCAAGCACAAGGCCGCCCGCCAGCACTCCAACAAACGCCCACTCGGTTGAAAATTGAACGGGCGGCACAATCGCCCCGCTAGAAACGGTCTGGGTAGTTGTATCTACAGCCAATCTCGCCATAAAAATTCCTGCAGCTAGACCAACCCCAACGCCAATCACCAAAACCGTTACCGACTCACCGATGGCAATTGCGAGCAGCACCCATTTTCTGATTCCCAGAGCCCCTAGTACTGCCAGTTTGTAATGATCGCCCGATGGCCTAGCCGGAGCGAAGACCAAGAACCCAAGCACGCCAAGAACTGCGGCCAGCACTGAAGAGACTATTGCGGCTCCACGCCAACCGGCGATTGCCAGCGGGGTGACCAATGAACCATTCTCTAGTTCATAGCGAACGATGAGAGCGTGAATGCCG
>CAJQSP010000023.1 GCA_905614375.1 uncultured Dehalococcoidales bacterium
CTAGAGTTCTCTGATGAGGATGCAGATTTGGATTTTGACAAGAACGGTAGGAGCTGAATGACAGTAATTACGATTGATGGACAGATTGGTGCTGGCGGCTCTGAATTGGGTAAGCGAGTGGCACGAATGTTTGATTTCGACTATGTCGACCGGATCGCTTTACCTCGTTCAATTGCCGGTACTAAGGCGAAGACGCATGTTGGAATTACCGATCGATTCTGGGCGGTTGTTGAACGTGCAGTCTCAGGATTTGCACTCGGTAATGCCGCTGGCGATCCTTTCTTCAATGTCCCGACGTCACTGTTGCTTCCGCTGACATGGGATAGTGATGGTCCCGCTGAGAAGCATTCGCAAACTGTTGGATCAAGTAATGTCGATAATTTGTTCGATCTTGGCAAGGCAGTGCTTGTGCATCGGGCGGGCTGTGTTGAGGCAGGCGACCGATCTGCTTTGAAGGTTGGATTATTCGCTTCTTGGGAAGATCGGGTCGAGCGGATTATGAAGCGTGAAGGCTTGAAGTTAGCGTCATATGCTGAGAACACCATTAAACGTCGTGAGAAGCTCCAGCGAGAGTATTTCGCAGACGTTTACGGTGCACAACCTGAAGACCGTAGCTTGTACGACATTATTGTTGATACAAGTTCGGAAAATATTCCGGTTGCTTCGATAAAAGTTGCACGGTTCGCTCGCCAGAGTCTCACACTACAAAGTGCCTGATATTTTGCACCTGAAGTTTCTGTTTGATATTCACTCTGGATTTACGCGCATATAGTTATAGTGAAATCGACAGAATCTAACTCGAATTTACAGTCCATACTTACGATTCGTATTCCAAATCTTATTCACGAAGTAAAAGCGTCTTAATGCTCACCACGCTAGCTACCGAAATAATGTCGACTCCAGTAGTAACCATTACGGTCGAAAAACCTGTTTCTGAGGCTGCTCGGATAATGCTCGATAATCACATTGGATCACTTGCGGTTGTCGATGAGAACGGGCACTTCGTAGGTTTGATGTCGGAATCGAAGTACTTGCCAGAAGAGAGCGCTCTTCCTTATCTTCGTCAATCGGTGTTGAGACTACTTGGAAGCGAGTTAGGCGACCCGGAGAACATCGAAGAAGTAATCGAGAACACCAGGAATACTCTGGTTGGTGATGCAATGCGGAAGGATGCTCCGACCGTTTTACTCGATACGCATCTTGGTGAAATTGCGAAATTGATGGTCGAAGCTGAAACCCATCATTTGCCGGTCCTTGAAGATAATAAACCAGTTGGCATGATTTCCAGACACGATCTTCTTGCGCTTTTCGCCTCGTCTGACTAGGTGAACCAGCCGGGTACTAAATTCCGGGTAGCACCACATGACCTTCGTTGATTTGCGCTGTGATGTTTGTCAGGTCCTTCTGGCTTTCGATGCTCATCCACGCCATATCTGAGCGGTATACCGAGAGCCTGCCCTCTTTTGCCAGATCTTGGAAAGTCGAAGTTTCGTGGTCGCCTATGTCTGGCAGCATCGATTCGATTTGACGATCAAATAGGTAGACACCTCCATTGATCCAGAACGGGAGGCTGCCTTTTTCGATGAAATTAGTCACTATGTTTTGGTCGTTAGATTCAACCACACCATACTGGTTTGGGTAGGGCACTAGCATCATCGTGCCGACTGCACCAGATTCTTCATGTAGTTTTTCGATTGGTTCGAGAGGTTGGTTCGTGATGATGTCTCCGTTGGCTACGAGCACGTAATCAACGTCTTTCGGGACTAACGACAACCCTTGCTTGAGTGCTCCACCACGTCCCAGTGGTGTTTTCTCCATCGAATAGTGCGCTGTGATTCCGTATTCAGATCCGTCGCCGAAGTAGTCTTGAATCATTCCGCCCATGTATCCAGTAAGGAACACGACGTCGGTGACTCCTTGAGCTCGCATCCAATCAACCTGATAGCTAATGATTGGCTTTCCGTTGATTTCGACCATTGGTTTTGGTCGGTTATCGGTAATCGGGCGAAGTCGTTCGCCTCGCCCTCCGGCGATGCTTAGCGCAAAGAAGCGATAAGACATTTTACCCCCCCCCTAAGGTCGAGTTTAGATCCGATGTGTGGGCGAAGGTTACCAGTAGCCCTAAGTTAGTTCGAGATGCGAACTTGATCGCCGTTGGCTGAACTTGGACGGTTGCCTAGGCGATAGCGTCGACGATTCTTCCTAATAGACCCTGCATAGCTCGGCGATCTTCGATATGTTCTTCGAAATCGAACGCTGCGCGAGGCGGATATATGCCCGGCGACTGCACAACGACCAGATCGAGGCTCGGGCACACCCAGATGTGCTGATTGCCGGCGCCACTAGCAGCGAACGAGTCTTTAGGGAGTTCAGGCCAGACTTGCCCTTGATCGTTGCACCAGAACCCTAGACCGTAAACGTGTCGGTCAGCGGGTTCGTTCTCAAGTATTTCGTCAGAAACCTTCGTGGCTTTGTCGATCCACGTTTTGGGAATAACTTGAGTTCCGTTCCAGTTACCTTTGTTCAACCAAAGCCAACCCATTCGAGCCATGTCCCGTAGATTCATCTGGTACGAAGTCATGTATCCGAATACACCGAGCTTTGCTTCGGCGTGCATATCAAAATTACCGTACCTCCACGACCAGCTGCCATCGATGATGTTCCGGATTTTCCACTCGGTAAGAGTTCCGAATCCGGCTCCCTGCTCAGGCTTTGAAGTCTTGTAAAGGCTGTACGCCGAAGCGATGGCGTGGGTGAGTATGTTCATGCCGAAGGTCTGGTAGTTGAATACCTTTCCTGGTGTTTCACCCGGTTTCATGTATCCGGACGTATTACTGATCAGCTGTTTGAACGTAATGCCTTCGTTTTCAGGGAACGAGTAGCGGCCTTCTTTGGGACCTTCTCCCGGAGCGACATCGAGCATCTCTGGGTAATAGTCGGCAACTCGGTCATTCTCTGACTTGATCACACCTTCTTGAATGGCAATTCCGAGAACCGACGAGAAAGTTGATTCCGAAGCTGATGCCTGATGGGCTTCAGCGATCGGATCAGAACGGAAAATCCACTCGGCAGCAATCTTCCCGTGACGGGCTATAAGGATACGATATGGCTGATCGACTGATGTCTCAGCTTGAAAGCGTCCCGCTTCAGCCAATTTAGTTCTGTCGAATCCTAGTTCTTCAGGATCGGCCTCTTCCCAGTTTTTTCCAGGCCAAACACGTTTGGTGTCGTTTTGAGTTATTTGAGATTGGGTGACGCTGGCTACTTGATCTAAATCTCCAGTATCCAGCGATTGACGAATTGCCATCGACATATCGTGCAAGCGCATTTTGTTTGGCAATTCGAGCTGGAAGCGACTCGTTATGTAGGCGACTGATATGTCGTCGGTCAAGCTGGCCCATCCCGTGCAGGTCGCCATGCCGCCGTGCCCGACGGTTGTTGAGTCATCACCGCAGGCATACTGATTCGGTGGTGTGGACGGCAGCCGAACTCCGAGACCAACTCGGGAGTAGTTGCCCGATGCCTCATCTGTCCCTTCTGCGTGAAGCGAAGTTACGTCGTAGATCACTTCTTCAGGTATCCACGTAACACCGTTCAGCTTGCCTTTGCCCGAGATAACTGAGTAGAACTTTGCCACGTCGCTGGCGGTTGTGATCATCGATCCGGCAGGCATCGTTATTTGTGCCCTAGCCAATGCATTCATCCGAGCGACGGTCGTTGAGTCGGGCCATTCATAACTTGCGTCGACCGGCACCAGTCGTCCGAATTCAGACTGGTCGACGGAGAACGTTGTGTTATTAAGTCCTAGCGGCAGAGTGACTTCACGGGCGAACGATTCATCGAACGTTAGTCCTGAAACGCGAGCAGCGATCTCACCGACGATCCAGCCAAAAGTACGCGAATGGTAGCGAACTGTTTTACCGGGCTCGGTTTTCGTCGTCGTGTCTTCGATGTGAGATATCACTCGGCCCCAGTCGTTGTAGTCGCTGACTGGAATCGTCTCATGAGAAGCTAGCCCGGCTGAGTGGGACAAGATGTGGCCGATAGTTACTGCCGATTTGCCTCTTGTACCGAACTCAGGCCAAAACTCGGCAACCGGGGTGTTCCAATCGAAGTGACCGCGTGCTTTGTAACGCCACAATACTGCGGCTGCGAGCGGCTTGCCCATCGAGAACACTCGAAATAGTGGCAACGCGTGTGCAGCGCCACGGGTTAGATCGACTACTTGCTTACCATCTTTGAACACTGCGAGAGTGGCTGCTGAATGTAAGCCCTCTACGAACTGTCGCTTGAACTCATTGGCAATAGCGTTTGGAGTGGCTACGTCAGTTTGGTCGGTGTGATGAGTCATGTTTGAGGCGATCGTGACGTACCTGGCTAGGTGTTGTAGATGAAACAGGATAATCTTCGTCTAATCGCGGCGGTGTTGCAATTGGCACGTTGTGACGGGTGATCCGACAGAGAAGGGATTACTGATGCCAGCAGTGGAAGCACCGCCACATATCGTGCCTGAACATTTAGGCGACTATCTCGAAATCCAGTCTAAAGCAGTTTTTCAGAGTGATATGTCTTGGAAAGTGCTCGATAATCAGGGAAGCGTTCAACGACTTTCATATCGGCGCTGTTTCCGCAATGGATGAAACTGCGGTTGATGCGTTGG
>CAJQSP010000024.1 GCA_905614375.1 uncultured Dehalococcoidales bacterium
TTGATCCACCAATCATCATTATCCAAACCAAAGCTGGTTGCTGTAATCGGCGCAACCGCGACCGGTAAGACCTCTGTTGGCGTCGAATTAGCGCTTGAGCTCAATGGTGAGGTTGTGAACGTCGATTCCCGACTGTTCTATCGAGGAATGGACGTCGCTACAGCCAAGCCAGGCCCTGATGAAACCAAAGGTGTTCCTCACCATTTGATAGACATTATTGATCCTGATGAACATTTCAGCCTTGGTGAGTACCTGAGGACCGCTAGATCGGTGATCTCAGACATAGTTAGTCGAGGCAAGTTACCGATATTGGTTGGCGGATCGGGTCAATACATATGGGCGATCATCGAGGGTTGGGAAGTACCTGAGATCGAGCCCAACTTGAAGTTACGCGCCGAACTGGAATCAGAGTTGAACTCAGATGGCATTGCGTCGCTTGCGCAACACCTTAACGACATTGCGCCTGAAGTCGCAAAAGTAACCGATCTAAAGAATCCACGACGGGTGATTAGGGCAATAGAACGCGTTCTAAGCGATTCAGGCATTTGTGATTCAAACCGTTCAAAAGCGGAAGAACCGCCATTTGCCCATTTCATAATCGGATTGAACGTTGAGCGTTCAATTCTTCACACCCGGGTCATCGATCGTCTTGCGCTAATGAAGGAATCTGGATGGGTGAGTGAGGTCGAAGGTCTGCTCGCACATGGCTACTCAGACAAAACCAGGGCTTTGAGCGGCATTGGATATCGGCAGATGATCGACCATTTGGAAGGCCTATATGACCTGAATGAGGCCATAAGACTTACCGCTGTAGCAACGAATCGTCTGATCAGACAGCAGAGCAACTGGTTCAAACTAGATGACGCTCGTATCAACTGGTTCGATATGACGGATGATCCGTTAGAGACGACAAAAACGGTTTTCGCCGCCGTGAACGGCTGGCATGGCGACAGTTGATTATCATTCATATTTTAGATTTGATTAGCCAAACTAAAATACCGATATCCGTCAGTAGCATCAAATTCGCAGTTTGGCTTGATCGATCATAGAATCATTTTGGTTATACAGACAATTTGATCCAATCCATCTGGAGAGACAATGACCGTCGAATTCGCAAAATTACACGGCGCTGGTAACGATTACATCGCCATCGATGGTCGCGGTATCGATCGCGATTGGGGCGCTTTGGCGAAAGCAATGAGCCTTCTCGCTTTCGGGGTTGGATCGGACGGGATAGTTCTTGTACAGGACTCTAAGGTCGCTCAGATCAGGATGAGGGTGTACAACCCGGACGGATCTGAAGCAGAGATGAGCGGAAACGGCATTCGGTTATTCTCGAAATTCGTCATCGATCGGAAAATCGCTCTTCCAGCCGAAGGCGGTATGACAGTCGAGACGGGCGGTGGAGTACGAACTGTTTGGCCAACTATGGAAGGCAATAAAATGGTCGCTGCCAAAGTTGCGATGGGTGTTCCAACGTTCGTTCCTTCTGAAATACCAGTTGACACCGCGCAAACTGGAGATCTCGACATCATAAAAAGATTCCCCATTCAGGCTGGAGATCGTGAACTCATAATTACCTGCCTTGCTGTTGGAAATCCGCACGCAGTTGTGGTGATGGAGGAATCAGTCGAAGACTTTCCACTTGTTGAAGTTGGCCCTCATGTCGAGAGTCACAAACTGTTTCCAAACAGGATCAATTTCGAAATTGTGAACGTAATCAGCCGATCGAAGATTCGAGCTCGGATATTTGAACGCGGAGCCGGTGAAACGATGTCTTCTGGCACGGGTTCAACAGCGGCAGCTGCGGCGGCACGAGCGCACGGTTTGGTTGACGACACGGTAGATGTAATTGTCGATGGCGGAATATTGCGAATTTCGTGGGACAAAGCGGGCGAGGTGTTCCTAGAGGGTCCCGCAGTCGAAGTTTTCACTGGCGTTTGGCCTGACTAACTCGGCTATTTCTTAGCACCAATATCCGGCGGAATAAGTCGCATTGTGTCTAGTCTCTCGTTTACGATTGATCTGCCTTTGCGTCACTGAACGAAAAACACCTTCAAAAGAACTATTAGCACCTAAAGCAACGGAAACATTCGAATGAAATTTGCTGAACGCGTTGAAAACCTCCCGCCGTATCTATTCGTGGGCATATCCCGAGCGATAGCCGCCAAGAAGGCCCAGGGCATCGAAGTAATTTCGTTCGGTATTGGCGATCCTGATATGCAGACTCCAGCCCCAGTTCTTGACGCTCTGGTAGCAGGGTCAAAGAAGGCTGCGAACCACAAATATCCCGAGACCGAAGGGCTTCCAGAGTTCCGATCTCGAGTAGCGAAGTTCTACGACGATCGATTTGGCGTGAAGCTCGATCCTGCGACCGAAGTGATCAACCTAATCGGTGCCAAAGAGGGCATTGCCCACGCAGCACTGTGTTTCATAGATCCCGGTGATATATCTATTAGTCCAGACCCCGCATACCCGGTTTACGAAATCGGCACGATGTTCGCAGGTGGTACGACCCACTTCGTGACACTCAAGGAAGAAAACGGCTATCTCGTCGACTTCACTGATATTCCAACCGACGTTGCGAAGAAGGCAAAGACTCTCTGGATTAACTACCCGAACAATCCAACGGGTGCTATCGCTCCCCTTAGCTTCTTTGACGAAGCAGTGAAGTACTGCAAAGAGTTCGATATCGCTTTGCTTCACGATGCTGCGTACACAGAGGTGACCTACGACGGGTACGTTGCACCGAGTGTGCTGCAAGCAGAAGGTGCGATGGACATCGCCATGGAGTTTCACTCACTTTCTAAGACAGCCAACATGACGGGCTGGCGCGTGGGGTTTGCTTCTGGAAACCCTGAGATAGTCAATGCGCTAATGCGTGTGAAGTCGAACATCGACTCCGGCTTGTCGCAGGCGAATCAGGAGATGGGTATCGCTGCACTGGATCTGCCGTCGGAATGGATCGACAACAATAACGAGGTATATCAAAAGCGCCGCGACAAGGTAGTCTCTGTATTGAACGAGATTGGTGTTCCGGCTGTTGCTCCAAAGGGAGCTCTATACATCTGGACACCAATACCAAAGGGTTACAGTTCAGCCGAGTTCGCACAGAAGCTGCTGGACGAGGTAAATGTCGTAGTAACCCCTGGTAACGGATACGGACCTGGCGGCGAGGGTTACATCAGACTGTCACTGACGATCCCTGACGATCAGATCGATGAAGGACTACGTAGGTTGGCACAGCTTCAAGTCAACTCTTAAATCGGTATTAGCCGGGAGCAAAATCGCCCATATGGCAAAAAAACGCACACATTCCACAGGTCCATCTCGAGAGAAAGCGATTCTGGTGGGAGTCAGCGTGCGCAGCGAAGGTGATTACTGGGCGCTCGATGACTCGCTAGCTGAACTTTCTGAATTGGCACGCGCCGCTGGAGCGAATCCGATCGACCGTGTCACACAGACGATGAATAAGCCGTCGCGTAGGTACATTGGCAAAGGGAAAATCGAAGAACTTCAGCACATGGTGAAGCACACCGATGTCGACGTCGTAATTTTCGATGATGAGCTATCTCCGACTCAACAGAAGTCGCTGGAAGACAATCTCGGGGTAAAGGTGATCGATCGAACGGCTCTGATTCTCGACGTATTCGCCCAACGAGCTCGTTCTCGTGAGGGTCGATTGCAGATCGAACTTGCTCAGACCGAGTATTTGCTTCCACGGCTGGCGGGTCAGTGGTCTCACTTGGAACGACTCGGTGGTGGAGTCGGAACGAGAGGTCCTGGTGAAACCCAGATCGAGACTGACCGACGTCTGGTTCGTCGTAAGTTGTCACGGGTGAAAAAGGAGATTGCCCAGGTCGCTTCTCAACGTAATCAGCAGCGATTACAACGTACGGGCGGTGACGTCAAGATCGTATCGTTGGTTGGGTACACGAACGCTGGAAAGTCAGCATTGTTCAACAAGATCACGTCTTCCGGTGTGATCGAACGCAATCAACTGTTCTCGACGCTGGATACGACAACGAGACGACTTTATCTTCCCTCAGGGACTTCGGCGACGTTGAGCGACACCGTCGGATTCGTCCACAAACTTCCTCCGATCCTCGTAGCGGCGTTCCGGGCAACTCTGGAAGAAGCATTAGAAGCCGACTTACTGGTACAGGTGGTCGATATTTCAAGTCCGTACGCTGCGGAGCAAGCTCAGGTCGTATCAGATCAGCTTGCCGACATGGGAATCGAGGACACGCCTAGAATATTGGTACTGAATAAGTTCGACCTCATTGCGGACTCATCCGAAGAACCTCTGACTTTGAGCGTGCTTGACCAGATCGACGTTTCGCAATTATCCCGAGTTATAACAACTTCAGCCACAAAAGGTTGGGGGCTTGTCGACCTACGCAACGCTATCGAGGCCGCAGTCGGAGTTGCTCAGGTAGAAGAAGAACCCGAAGATGCTGTCGACCTGATCGGCAACGAAGTTTAGTTTCCGGTTTCGACGCTAGTCGGGCAGGTTAGGTCTATTGTAATTTAAGGTCGCACTATCCTTGTTATGTAAAGTTAAACAGCGCTTTCATTCGTGTTTCAACGCCTACCTACCGTATTCCACCGATTGATTTACGTGCGCAACCGTACATCGAAGATTGCGGTACGAGCGTATCCTCATCTAGATAGTTAGCTCATACAACAGACAATGCTCTGCGATATTCGTCTGTTCAACTTCCATTCCGGCGTGTCCGGAATTTTGTCCACCGGAATCACAAACAAAATGAAATTCCCGTCAACACGTTCATATTCAATTCGACTCGTCATTCTACTAGCGGTTGCTGTCACAGCATTATTGGTCACCGCCGCCTGTAGTAGTTCTGTTGACGAAAGTCCGGCTTCTAAGAATGACGGTGCGCTCATCCTCGCAGACGGCACGCAAGCGACCCCGACTCCCCAACCGATAGCCGACGAGCCCGCTGCGGTCCCTGACGGCCTTCAAATCGTTTGGGAGGCCTATTCGATCCTTGTTAGTGAGTATGTGATTCCAGAACAAATCGACCCGAAAGTCCTCTCAGAGGCAGCCGTAATCGGTATGTTGGATGCTTTGGACGACCGTTACACGGCTTACATCTCGCCTTCAACATTTAAGATCGACCAAGAAGGTTTCCAAGGGAACTTTGGTGGTATCGGAGCTCAGGTCGAGGCATCGCCTGACCGTAACGGTGTAATTATCACGAAACCGCTACCGAACACACCGGCTGAGAAAGCTGGCATTAAGGCTGGTGACCGAATTTTGGCCGTCGATGGTGAAGATGCTCTTGGATGGAGCGTTCTCGAGGCTGTGAACAAGATTCGTGGCGAAAAAGGCACAGATGTTGTGTTGACCGTCGAGCATATTGGCAGCCTCGATCCAGTTGACATAACAATTACTCGGGACACGATAGACAATCCTAGTGTGACAATTATGGAAGTTGCTGATACTGATTACGGTCGTATCCGAATTGCACAGTTCACAGCAGAAACCCCCAAAGAGGTTCGAGAAGGCGTTCAGGAGCTAATCGACAATGGGGCGAAAGGCATTATTCTCGACTTGAGGGGCAACCCTGGCGGCCTATTATCATCCACGGTAAACGTCGCTTCTGAATTCTTGACTGAAGGACTCGTTACCTACGAAGTCGATTCACGTGGTGATCGGGAAGATTGGAAGGTCAAAAAAGGAGGCCACTTCCCAGATATTCCATTAGTGACATTGGTCGACAATTTCTCAGCTAGTGGATCGGAAGTTCTCGTCGGAGCACTGCAAGACCACGGCCGAACCGTTGCCATCGGAACTAACACTTACGGCAAAGGCAGTGTCAACCTACTCCGCGGGCTCTCCAACGGTGGTGGTGTTTATCTAACGATCGGTCGATGGTTTACTCCAAACGGTCGAGTTATCGAAGAAACTGGAATTGAACCTGACGTTGTTATTGAGTTCGACCAAGAAGCAGGATCAGGACTCAATTCGCAGACAGCAGAAGGTGGAGATCCTCAGATTAAGGCTGCTATCAAACAGCTAGACTTCCAATTGGGTCAAGTTTCAGCAGATCCGTAAGCGACAGAAATTCAGTGTGTAATTTGATAATGGATCCACTAATTAGAAATGTTCACTATTTTCAGTGACTAAGTCTCCTCACTGATTCATGTTTGATTGCATAAGATGGAATAATGGCTGATACGGACACACAACGGGCACTATCTACGAATCGACGCGCTCGCTACGACTATTTCATCAACGAAACGTTCGAAGCGGGAATGGTGCTGCTCGGCTCAGAAATTAAATCGGCCCGCGAAGGGCGAATGAGCATTGCTGAAGGTTACGTATACATCAAGAACGGTGAAGCTTGGCTCGAGAACGCTCACATCCCCGGCTATGCGCCTGCAGGTGAGCACGGACAGCACGACCCTACCCGCTCACGTAAGCTCCTGCTAAAGAAAAAACAGCTTGAGCACTTGTATGATCAAGCGAACCGCGACGGTCAGACAATCGTGCCACTAAAGGTATACATCAAAAATCGAGTAGCAAAATTGTTGGTTGGTGTTGGTAAAGGTAAACGACAGATTGACCGCCGTAATACGATCAAAGAACGCGACGCCAAACGAGAGATAGACCGTGCAATGCGCTCGAAGATTTAGTCGCTATAGGAATCTCTGTACCGCGGTATCGAGGTGACCTTTATGTCGTCACCATTCCAGACAATCAATCCCGTCGTTATGCCCTCAAAACGTCGTTGACCTCGATTTGTAGTCATCTTAACGTCAGTCGGCGTGTTCCCTTGAATACCAGCGATACAGAGATTCAGTTCCGGTATTGAGAGGAGCCATGCATCACCTGATCCGAACTCAAGCCGTGATTCGTCAATCTCTATTGGGCTCACATCGGAGTGCACAGCGATCTTTGAATCCAGCTTCGGAAAGCCCAAATCGCCTTTTTCCGTGAATCGACGTACCAACTCTCCCGAAACGAGGTTTAGCTCAAGTCCCAAAACCTGTCCAGAACGACTGTATTGAGTGGTAAGAACCCGTTGATTTTCAGTTCCGATTCCAGGCGACTCTCGTAGATCGGTGGCAGAATCGCCGGTAGAGAACATTTCCATGAACTTAGCCGGCGCCTCCCACTCAGATCGCTCCACAACCTCTGAGTAAAAAGCGCAATATGGTAATCCTTGGAAAAATGCTCCAGGATTTGCAAGTTCCCAAAAGGTTTTTTCAGGCCCTGCATAGTTGTTAATATTCAGAGAGATCATCCCATCGCGTTCGACAAGTTCGATTTGAGGTCGTGAAGTAATCCCAAGATTGCTAAACCCAAGCACACGAACGCCTATCAGCAAGGATTCGGTTACAACAAAAACGTCTGATCCAATCGGAACATCGACCGGTAGATCGCTAACGAGATCGCTGTTCACATAGACGCCCTCGACAGATGCAGCGTCCGTCCAAACCACAGCGAGGTACGCCCGACTGTGAGATCGCTCGGCTCCGAGCATGTTCGACATCGCAATACCGATAGCCGATGAATCACGCTGGACTCCACGAAATTTGCCTTGATCAGGAAATACA
>CAJQSP010000025.1 GCA_905614375.1 uncultured Dehalococcoidales bacterium
AATGTTCGTCCATTAGTTCGAAAGTTTCGGCGAGAGGCTGTGCAGCTTCAGAAATGCCAGCCTTCAATGCGGTGGCGAACGCCAGAAGTACAAATGCATGGCCGTAGCAGTGATTCGTGGCGTCAGCTATATCTAGACCATCGAGCACCCATGCATAGCCACCATTCGGTTGTCGATGATGCTCTACAAGAAACTTCACACCGTGACGAGCTGCTTCGAGATAGTCGGGGTTGTCGAGCATCTTTGACGCCGTGGCGAAGAGGTAGACGAATCGGCAAGTGCCAACTAGATGCTTGGTTTGATCATCGAATATCGAACCGTCGTCACGAAACTGATTGATGTAGCCACCGAGTTGGTTATCGATGCAATCTGGATAGTAGAAGTTGGCGATCTGTTGAACTTGTTCGCTCAGGAACGCTTTGGATCGGAATTTAGCTGAGGTTGAATAAGTACTCATTGTGATCGTTTTAGCGGACTTGCATCCTGATTTTACCTAACCGCTCTAACTCCCTCTTATATTCGGAGGGAGAGAAGTCAGTGCTAGTCGCTGAGTTTTACAAGCAGCTTGCCGAAGTTCTTGCCGTTTAGTAGCCCGATGAAAGCTTCAGGAGCTTTCTCGAATCCGTCCACAACGTCTTCTTTGTACTTGAGACTTCCGTCTTTGATCCAGTTAGCAATTCGTGTACGAGCGATCTCGTGCTGTAGCTCGAAGTCGTAAACCAAAAAGCCTTCGATAGTAGTCCGGGTTCGAATCAGTGCTGCCATGTTTCGTGGACCTTGCGGGGGAGTGGAGGCGTTGTATTGCGATATCTGCCCACAGATGGCAACACGTGACTTGAGTGCAAGGTTTTCGAATACGGCATCCGATACCGGGCCGCCTACATTGTCGAAGTAGCAGTCGACACCAGTTGGCGAGAGACGTGCCAGTTCAGCGGAAACATCTTGGGTTTTGTAATTGATAACGGCGTCAAATCCGAGTTCATCAATGGTGTAAGCACATTTTTCATCACTACCCGCTACGCCGATCACGAAACAGCCGTTGAGCTTGCCGATCTGCCCAACAACAGCTCCAACAGCACCCGAGGCGGCTGAGACAACCAGCGTGTCACCAGCTCGCGGCTTCAATACTTCAAGTAAGCCGAAGTACGCCGTCATTCCCGGCATGCCAAGAATTCCAAGGGCTGTAGAGATAGGACCTAGATCCGAATTCACGGGACGAACGATGTGCGCAGCGACTGCAGCCCATTCCTGCCAACCGATATTGGCACGAACGGTGTCGCCCACTTTGTACAGCGGCGATTCAGATTGCTCCACTCGCGCCACTACTTCACCTGTCATCACTTCGCCGAGTTGTAGGGGAGTTGCGTACGACGGGCCCGATCGCATGCGACCTCGCATGTATGGATCCAAGCTCATGTATTGAGTCCGGATCAATACCTCACCGTGTTTCGGCGTTGGAATTGGTGATTCCACGATTTCGAAGTTCTCGGCTGTTGGCTCACCGTCTGGTCGGCTTGCCATTGTCCACGCTCGGTTTACTGCTTCTGACATTTGATTCTTTTCTATCTAGATTCTTGGCTGGTTGAATAACTGATCTGAATTAACTGTTGATTTCGATTACAAGGTTCCCAAATTCATCGACAGTGACGGTCCAAGCCGGATGAATAACGGTCGTACAATCGGGTTCTTCAATAATTGCTGGGCCGTCGAATACGGCTCCTGCAGGAAGTTTTGAACGATCATATACCGGCGTGTGTACAACGCCTTTTACACCTGAATTTTCAGCAAAATAGACAGGTCGTTCGCCTTTGGGAATCACCGAAACATCGGACCCGGTGCTTTCAAGTTTTCGCATTTGAGGCCGGGCGATTTTTCCGATTGTCGTTAGGCGAAGATTAACGAGCTCGACGGGTTCATCGTTAGCTCTAAATCCGTAAGCCGTTTCATGAGCGTCATGGAACGATTCCGTCAGATCATCTATCCATGTTTGGTCTATCGTTGGCCTGGCTGGAGCCGGAACGCTCAACTCGAAACTCTGTCCCCAGTAGCGCATCTCAATAGCACGTTCAAATACGGGAGCACCCGATGCTGAAGCCGCCACTCTATGCGCTTCTCGTCCCGCTGCTTCAAGACGGTCGAATTCGCTAGTAATTCCAGCATGTTCTATCTCATCGGCACGAATGATCAGCGTCGACGAACCTTCCATTCGCACGTCGGTCACCAGTAAGCCAAGTGCTGAAGCGGTACCGGGACCTTGTGGGATTAGTACACGAGGTATTCCTGCTTGTTCAGCAAGCCGAACGGCATGCGCAGGACCCGCTCCTCCGAATCCTACGAGCATGAAATCACGCGGGTCGTGCCCGCGTTGGACAGACACTAAACGGAGAGCGTTGACCATGGCAGTGTTTGCGATTTCTATGATTCCGTGAGCTGCTTCTTCAATCGAAAGGCCAAGTGGTTCGGCACACTGTATGCGAATCGCCTCTCGCGCCGCTTCAAGACTCAACGACATTTCACCGCCTGCAAAATATGCAGGATCAAGCCGACCAAGCACCAGGTTCGCGTCGGTAATCGTTGACTGATCGCCTCCGAGTCCGTAACAAACAGGACCCGGGTCAGCGCCCGCTGACTGAGGTCCAACTCGTAACGCTCCACCAGAATCGACCCATGCGATCGAACCTCCACCAGCCCCAATTTCAACAAGATCAACGACTGGTGTACGGATCGGATATCCGGAAGCTCCACCAAACGCACCCGTACCGCTTTGTGCGGCTCCGCCTACGCTGTAGTCCTTCGTAATGTTTGGTTTTCCATTACGAATCAGACTCGCTTTCGCAGTTGTTCCTCCCATGTCGAACGATATGACGTTTGGGTGTCCAAGAGCAGTGCCCAGCGATGCCGCTGCAACTGCACCGGCTGCCGGACCAGATTCAACCATGAAAACGGGATTCTCTGAAGCTGCTTCGGCCGGATAAACGCCTCCATTGGACTGCATAACAAGTAGTTCGGAAGTTATTTTCGCTTCTTGAAGTTTTTCACTAATCGATGCCAAATATGTGCTAACAATCGGTGCCACAGATGAATTTATAACTGTGGTTGAAGCCCTGAGATATTCTCTGAATTCAGGAACAACGTCAGACGACAAAGAGATGATTACGTTGGGAAGTTTCGCTGAAATCGCTTTGCCGATGCGTTGTTCGTGATCCCCATTGCGGTACGAGTGAAGCAGGCAGACAGCTACGGCCTCTACCCCTGATTCGGCGATACGATCGACGACTTTGTCGAGTGCAGCCTCATCGAGTGGAGTTACGACTTGACCCTTGGCATCAAGTCTTTCCGGCACTTCAAAACAGAGTTGGCGCGGTACTAATGGTGCTGGTTTTTCGAACTGCAGATCGTAAAGAGAAGGTCGTATTTGCCGTGCGATTTCGAGCATGTCTCGAAACCCCTCAGTGGTAACGAACGCTGTCTTCGCTGTTTTGCCTTCGATGATTGCGTTGGTTGCGACTGTGGTCGCGTGTACAACGTGTTCGATATCTTCAGGTTTTACTGAATCGTCTAGATCAAGCAGCTTTTGAACCGCAGAAATAAATCCCGAAGCAGGATCGGAAGGTGTGGAAAGAACCTTAGAAGTTGTAACTTGCCCCGTGGCTGAATCGACCAGAGTTCCATCGGTGAACGTGCCACCGATGTCGACACCAATTCTGTATCGACCTGCGTTGTTTACGGTCAATTTGCGGCCCTCGAATTTGTCATATTAGTTCTAGTTTTTATGGTTGCTGATTCGTCGACAGAATCAGTATTCAAATCAATTATTACGCCGTAGAAATCTTTGGCGCGCTGGCGGTTGACCTTGCCGCCGATCACATCCTTCAATACAGCACTCGGATCGCGTTCTATAGGCGGCCCGTAGCCACCACCGCCGGGAGTTTGGAAACTCACAGTGTCGCCGGGTTTAAGTTCGACGACGCACTTCGATGTGAGTTCACCCGACTCTTGATCGGGATCGTCAGGATTGAGAATGTAGTAAGCCTTTCGACCTTCCATTCCGCCAAATATTCCTTGAGGTCCTTGGATGTCCCGATCCGACAATACGGTGAACGTAGCTGGGTCGTCTGGAAAGTGATAATCACGCCTCATACCGAGTCCGCCCCGGAATTTACCTGGACCTTCAGAATCTTCGATCAAAGAAAGTCGTGATATCCGCATAGGGAAGTGAGATTCAACCTCTTCAACGGGAGCATTTTCCGTATTTTGCCCGTGTTGCTGAACAGCATCCGGGCCATCCGAAGTCGCTCTGCCCCCGTAGCCACCTGCAAGCGCTTCGTAGTTACAGTGATACTCGCCATTATTGCGATCGATGATGCCGAATCCTGCCTGAGCCATCATCGCTTTTGTCGAAGCGGCGATCTTCTCAGGCATTCCCGACGAGAACGCCTTGAATAGCATGTCGTTGATACGAACCTGAGTCTCCCACCCACCCACGACGGGAGCTGGATGAATCGCATGAACGACCGTTCCCGGCTTCGCGTTCATCTTGATGTGTCGGTAGAAACCATCGTTTACTGGCATATCAGGCGCCATGAGCGCTCGCAGTGCGTAAGCACATGCCGAAAAAGTCATCGCCTTCGTGGAATTTACTGGTGCTCGACGTTGAGGATCGCACCCGTCAAAATCAAAAAATACTGATTCGCCTTTGACCGTGATTTCGACTTTAAGATTCACTACTTTGTCACTGAAACCATCGTAGTCAAGGAAGCCTTCAGTTCCGTAAACGCCATCGGGAATGTTGGCAATTTCGGAACGAGTGCGGCGGTCGGTGTAATCGACAACAGCAGCAACGTAATTGTCGAAATCATTCACACCGTACTTTTCGACAAGATTTACAAGTCGACGTGCGCCAACAGTGTTTGCTGCCACCTGTGCTCGGAAATCACCGGTGGTTACCCGCTTGGACCGTATTTGGGCGAGAAGGAGTTTGAATACATCCTCATTCATTTCTCCACGCTTCACGAGCTTCACGGGAGGAATGATGACGCCTTCTTGGAATATTTCTTGAAAAGGGCCAATAGATGCTGGGGCACCCCCTCCGACATCTACATGATGCGCTAGCGATGCCACGTACCCCACAAGTTCGCTGTTGTGATGCACCGGGCCAAACACCGTCACATCGTTGAGGTGTGATCCTCCACCGAAAGGGTTGTTCACGACCAGCATGTCACCGGGTTCAAGATTTTCAGCACCGTATTGAACGACCGAAGTAGGAATTAGTTCTACGAAAGATCCGAGATGAACCGGCTGAGTGAATGCTTGTGAAATCGGACGGCAATCACGGTCGAAAAACGCACATGAGAAATCTTGTCGAGTCTTTACGTTCGTTGAATATGCAGATCGTCTTAGTGCGGCTGCCATTTCCTCGGCAACTTGCGTCAGTGCTGAACGGACCACCTCGAATTGAATCGGGTCGATCTGCTGAATAGCGCTGGTCTCAATGCTATTTAGCACTACGCAGTTCCTCAGTTGTTTGTTTGTTCACTTGCTGTCTCGAAAGATCGATATCAACGCCGTATCGCTCACGTGCACGTTCTACGGAAATTTTGCCCTGCAAAACATCTTCGAGAATGACTTGTGGGTCTCGTTTGAAAGGTTCGCCATACCCGCCACCGCCAGAAGTCCGGTAGCTAATGACATCACCGGGTTTAAGCTGAACTGTCGTTTTCGACGAAAGATGTTCTTCCTCGCCGTCTTTGATGATTGCGTAGATTGATTTACCGCCGTTCTCACCGCCAAATAAACCTCGAGGACCGAACTTGTCACGGTCTGCAAGGATCGTGAAGGTTGCTTCTTCAGGGAACATGTAATCCCGACGTAGACCGAGTCCGCCCCTAAATTCGCCAGGTCCCTCGGAATCAGGCACTAGCTCGTATCGAGTGATTCGAACGGGATAGTTGGATTCGGTTTCTTCTACCGGAGCGTTTTCAGTGTTTTGTCCGTGCGATTGAACAGCATCAGGTCCGTCAGAAGTCGAGCGTCCGCCATACCCGCCAGCAAGCGTTTCGAGGAAACAGTAGTACTCGCCTGTCTCGTGATTCTCACCACCGAAACCTGCGTGGCATTGCATCGATTTCGTACCGGCACAAACGGTGTCTGGCAGGGCAGAGGAGAGCGCTTCGAAGATGAGGTCGTTCAAGCGAACATGAGTCTCCCAACCTCCAACGACAGGTGCTGGGTGAACGCAGTTTGTGACGGTGCCTTCTGGCGCGTCGACGTGGACATAACGATAGAAACCGTCGTTAACAGGAAGGTCACGATCCATCAGTGCCCTTAGTGCGTATGCGCAAGCTGAAAAAGTTTGAGCAAATGTTGAGTTCACAGGAGCACGTCGTTGTGGATCAGAGCCGGTGGTGTCGAACCTGACTCCGTCATCATCGATCGTAACTTTCACAGCGAGTTTCACAACATCATCAGTGAAGCCATCGTTATCGACGAATCCTTCCGCCTGAAACACACCCTTTGGTAGCTTTGCCACTTCGGATCGGGTTCGGCGATCTGTGTATTCGATAATTTCGTCTATGTATTGATTGAATTCATCAATGCCGTACTTGTCGATGATTTCTCCGATACGGATGGCACCTGTACGGTTCGACGCTATCTGTGCTCGAAAGTCGCCCGCTGTTTCGCGTTTAGAACGAATTTGCGATAGAACGAGCCGGAAAAGATCGTCATCAAGCTCCCCTTTAACCACGAACTTAATCGGTGGGATGATGATGCCTTCTTGAAAGACTTCTCTGAACGCACCAACCGAAGCTGGCGCACCACCACCGACGTCAACATGATGCGCAAGGCACGCCGTATAGCCGACTAACTGGTCTTCATAGAAGACAGGGCCAATGAGTGAAATATCGTTGAGGTGAACTCCCCCGCCGTACGGATCGTTCGACAAAATCATGTCGCCGGGACCAAGATTTTCTGGTCCATATCGTTTTACGGCTACTGGCACGTGACGTACGAACGAGCCAAGATGAACCGGCTGTGTAAATGCCTGCGCTACTGACCGAAGGTCCTTGTCGAAAAATGCACAGGAAAAATCCTGACGAGTCTTCACGTTGGTCGAATACGCGGAACGGCGAAGTGCAATCGCCATCTCTTCCGCCGCCTGCGTGAGAGCATTGCGAATGACTTCGAATTTAATAGGATCGATTGCCGGAGTTGTCATGATCGGGCGATGATAGCTCGGCCGACCCGTAACATGTGATGATTTAGGATCAAAATGATGTATCTATCAATGTGAAAACGACTAGGGAACTAGAGCGCCTGCCACTCTGATTTGCCGCCTTCAGAAACGACTTTACCGATACTCGAACCAGTCGCAAGATGGCCTGTGAAAATGATCCAATCCTGAGTCGTCGCCAGCATGAGAATGCCTTTGCGTGCTTGAGTGGACATTGCGGTATTCCAGTCGAACGTCGGGCACCAGTTCTGCTCAGTGACCTGTGCAACGCTATGGAACAGATCGCCAGTGATAACAGCTGTCTGACCACCAGATTCAACGAGTATGCACTGGTGACCCGGAGTGTGACCGTTGGTTGGCAACGTTGAAATTCCAGGAGCCAGTTGTTCAACACCACCGATTAGCTTTAGTGCACCCAGAGCTTCGAGTGGTTTGACTGACTTATCGAAGGCTGGATTATCGTTCTCTGACTTCGAATAATGTTCCCAATCACGAGACGCAATCCAGTGAGTAGCGTTCGGGAACGTCAACGATGGGGTGTCGCCATCGTAAGCGACATTCCAACCGATGTGATCGCCGTGACAGTGAGTCGTAACTACGATATCGATATCTTCTGGCTGCACTCCGAGATCTGCGAGGCTATCGAGTAATATGCCTTGTTCGCCAGTGTGGTCATCAACAACATCACCCATACCAGCGTCGACCAGAATGGTAGGGCCTTCTCCGCTTGTCGATCGGATCAGGTGGCCCCGCCATTCGGGATGCCACTTGCCGTCCGCAGTCAATGCAATCGAACGATAGGGGTCCCACGCCTCTGGAGGTACGTCTGGGAAGACTGTTGCCGGATCGCGCGGTAGCGAAGATCCATCGAGGACAGCTGTGATTTCGTAATTGCCGATAACGAGTGATGTGGTCATTTAGATTAGAGTCCTCGGTCTTTCTTCACACGACGCCATTCATCAAATGCTGGTTCCCGCGGTGGGTAGTACTTGCCGGGTGCGACACCTTCGGATTCGATCTTTTCCTTGAGGTAGTTTTCGACTTCTTCGTGTTCTGTGGCGTGTTCAAGAACTTCTTTCGCCATCCATGACGGAACGACAATAACTCCATCGTCGTCGCCGACAAGAACGTCTCCGGGACGAACAAGTGCGCCACCGCAGTTGATCTGAATACCTTCTTCAGCTGGGGCAGCTGTTGGTCCGCCGTGGAGGCTTCGTGCCGTTGCGTAAACCGCGAGATCGTAGTTTTCGTCACGTAGTACATCCAGATCACGGATTGCTCCATCGATCACTACGCCATCTGCGTTATTCATCTTTAGCTGGAGTAATTTTACGTCACCAGCGACAACGGTTTTAGTGTCTCCTGCAATATCGGCGACAAGTACGTCACCGGGTCCGCATTTGCCCATAGCGCGGTACTCGGGAGAAATTTCGCTGTTTGGGTTTTCTGCAAGTAGGTCGGCGCGGTTTGGTAGGAAACGTAACGTGCGCGCACGGGCTGCGAGCTTTCGTCCCTTGGTGAAGTTTTCGAGACCTTCACATACACACAAGATTGATCCGAAGTAGCGAACTGCGTTGTAGACAGTTGCTGTCGGGAGCTTTTTGAACCCTTCCAGAACTTCGTCGGGAACGTGAACTTGCTTCATGTCGAAAGTAGGCATATCAGACATTGGTGCGTATATCTCGTTTCGGATTGTGATTCGCTGTTATTGATTGCTCGCAGTCTACCCGCAGTCTACCCGCAGTCTACCCGCAGCCTACCCGTAGTCAGCAGTAGTCAGCACACGCCAGTTCATAGATGGTGCTTATCGATGAAATCGGCACCATTGACGGATGGTCCCCCCGGTTCGTGGAGTATGTTGAGCCGTTGATGGAATCGACGATTCCACTTGTCGCGATCGTTCTCCAGAAATCAGGTGAACTAAGTGATCAGACCAAGGCAAGTGATGTGACGACTCAATGCTTTG
>CAJQSP010000026.1 GCA_905614375.1 uncultured Dehalococcoidales bacterium
TCTCGACCGAAGTAGGAACATTCAAGGAAGATATCGTTACAAACGTTTCGGAAGTGAAAGACGGCTACTTCATTCCTTCAGAAGCACCGGGATTAGGAATCGATATCATCGAAGAAGAAATGGTTAAGTATCCGTATGAAGCAGGAACTGGCGAAAGTTCTCGTCGGTCAGACGGCGGATTGGTGCTGGGGTAGGGATTATGACTACATCTGAATCAAAGGGTAGACTCGAAGGTAAGGTGACGATCATCACTGGTGGGGGTGGCGGAATGGGTGGAGCGCAGGCTCGTCTATTCGCTGCTGAGGGATCGGCAGTGTGTGTTGCCGATAATCGCCTTGAGGCCGCTGAACTAATCGCTGAAGAAATTAACAAAGCAGATGGTCGAGCGATCGCTGTTGAACTCGATGTGCGTGACTCAGGTGCATGGCGTGAAGTCGTTGCCCGAACTGAATCTGAACTGGGACCAGTTAATTTGCTGTGCAACAACGCTGGAGCGAATTTTAGGGTCGGATTCGAAGAACAGACTGACGAGCAATTCGAGCTGATTATGGACGTAGGACTGAACGGTTCGTTTTACGGGATCAAAGCGGTTGTACCTTCCATGCGAAAGGCAGGTTCGGGAGTGATCCTGAACATGGGCTCTTTAGCCTCGATTCGTCCTGGTGGAGGAAGCCCTGCTTACGCAGCTCAGAAGATGGCGATGGTCGGACTCACTCGCTCGGCGGCTCAGTCGTTCGCAAAGGACAATATTCGCTGTGTGATCATCTCTCCGGGTCACGTCGATACCCCGTTCATACGCGGCAATAACGAGCACAGCCCTAATAACTGGGAGACCAGTATCGATAATCCAGATAACTTCGAACGCCGGCTGAAGAACACTCCACTGGGTCGTTTACAGGAGCCTGAAGACATTGCAAATGCATTCATGTTTGCGGCTACCGACGATGCGGCAATGATTACAGGCTCGATGATTACGGTAGACGGCGGAGCTAGCATGTAAGTGCCTCAGGGATGTTTTATTGTGGGCGTTTCGTTTGTTGGGATTGCAGGATTTTTCTCAGTTTATCGATTGAGGTTGGAGGTTAGATTTTATGAGTGCGAATGTCGGCAAATACGGCGTGATTATCGAGCGTAATTTGGTCGTTCCAATGCGGGATGGAACGATACTTCGTGCGGACGTTTGGCGACCGGATAGCGATGATCAATTCCCAGTATTAATCGAGCGGACGCCTTATGATAAAACGGGGTCGTCGGAATCGAATCTTGCTGCCGGTGAATTCTATGCTTCATACGGCTATGTGGTCGTTATTCAGGATGTCCGTGGTCGCTTTGCATCCGACGGCGAATTTTACCCATTCAGAGACGACGCTGATGGCGAACATCAGGACGGCTATGACACCGTAGAGTGGGCGGCTGAACAACCGTGGTCGAACAGTAGAATCGGAACCATAGGTGGTTCCTACTCTGGCGCCACGCAGTACCGTATGCTGTCGACTCAACCACCGCATTTGAAAGCGCAATTTGTGCGGCAAACGTCGGCTGATTATTACGACGAGTGGGTCTACCGAGGTGGCGCGTTTGAGCATGGTTTTAACACCATGTGGACGCTAAAACACACAGCGACTAACGCGGGTAAACTCGCAGCTATTGGATCCAGAGAGGAAATCAATCGACGAGTAAAAAAAGCATCCGATGATTATGCAATTTGGCTGGAAAATACACCGATTGAACCTTTGTCTCCGGTCGCTGATCTGCACGACTGGTTTAGCGATTGGTTGAACCACCCAAATCACGACGATTATTGGGAGGAATTGAGTAATGTTCGCTTACACCACAAAGCGAATGTTCCAGTGCATCATTTCGGTAGCTGGTTCGACTGTTTCTTGATCGGCACAATCAGGAGCTATGAGGGCATGCGCTTGAACGCAGCCACTTCAGTAGCACGGGTAGGGCAGAGGATGACGATTGGTCCTTGGGTGCATAACCCGGGTCCTGCCGACATGAGAGAGGCTGGCGAAGTCGATTTTGGTGAGCAGGCAATACTCGGCTGGTTTGAAACTCGAAAACGCTGGTTCGACCATTGGCTGAAAGGGGTCGACAACGGAGTTGATTCCGACAAGCCGGTCAAGCTTTTCACAATGGGAATCAACAAATGGCGGGAATTCGATGAGTGGCCCCCCGCTGCCTCTAAAGACACCAAGTTCTATCTGTCTGCGGGTGATTCTGGTTCGGCAATATCGTTGAATGATGGAGTTTTGAGCGCCGAGAAGCCAGATTTGTTCTGCGAGGTGTTCGATGAATACGATTCCGACCCCGAAAACCCGGTTAGATCATTTGGCGGCGGTCACCTTGGCGATAACAATGGCCCCCGAGATCAACGTCGCTACGAGGATAACGTTCTCACCTACACAACCGATGTTCTCAAAGAGTCGCTCGATGTAACTGGACGCGTGAAAGCTGTTTTGCACGCGTCGTCGTCGGCGATCGACACCGATTGGGTAGTGAGAATCACAGATGTTCATCCTGACGGTACATCGATGCTCGTATGCGACGGAATCTTGCGAGCAAGGTTCAAAGATTCATTCGAGAAACCGAGTGCTCTAGTGCCGTACCAGCCTACTAAGTTTGTGGTTGATCTATGGGCGACTAGTCATGTGTTCCAAAAGGGTCACCGACTGAGAGTTGCAGTTGCAAGCAGCAGCTTCCCGAGATGGGATATCAACTGGCAAACAGGCAAGAATAACGCGTTGGAATCGAGCGGAATTGTGGCTCATAACCGAGTATTCCGTGATGAAATTCGACCTTCTCACGTGATCCTGCCGCTATTGTAGTCGGTGTTCCGTTCGGTCTGATCGTTTCTCGGGTTCGCCCTAAGCGTCATAAAGACTAAGATTAGTTCGTACTCACGATTGAATCGCAACGATCCGACTTATAGATATGGCCCACCCGAACCCCAGTCATCAAACTCTTTGTTGACCCGTGCGAACTACTTGACGGCTGGCTTTGTTGGACGCCTTGTGGCGAACAACAGCAGAATAGCGAGAATCGCTGCCACAGTGAATGTAGGGAAAGTTCCCTCATACGATCCGGTGTAGTCGAAGATAAGACCTGCACCAAGTGCGCCAATCGCTTGTCCTCCGCTCACAAACGGTTCAGTGGCGCCTCGAATCGCTCCGAGCGAACTGCGCCCGAAGTAGTGCGCAACGGCTACGGGAGGAACGACCAACAGGCCTCCAAGACCAATTCCGAAGAGGGCGGCGACGGTGAATGCCATCGCTGGTGAATCGACCAGCAGGAACAGTAGTGACATTCCGCCGAGCCAGGCGGCTGTCATCCCGTACACAATTTTCACTGGCAATCGATCAAGCAGATTGCCCCATAGGATGCTTCCAACTGCCGTTCCACCTGCCATTACGGTTAGAGCTGAAGCGGCGATCGATGGACTTATTCCGTTATCGCGTAAGAATGCAGCTTGGTGAATGTTCACACCGGTGTGAATGAAAAATACGAGTCCTCCTACCAACGCAAGCGTCCACATCGCGGGAGTACGCATCGCCTCTTTGAGACTCCACTGTTCTTCTTGGTCGGCGACGGTTTGTGTTTGAGTTTCCCCGGTCGTATCTGTTGTAGTTGTGTCACCGTCGGGTGTTAGTCCTACATCTTCGGGTTTGTTCACGAAGACCAATAAGGTCAGAGGGAGGGCCATTACCCAAACGGAGATACCCATCCAGAACCACGCCATTCTCCAGTCGCCATCGCTGGCGTTCATGAACAATTGGGCGAACAGCGGGAAGAGTCCCATGCCGAGGGAATGGGATACGCCCAACATCGACGACGAACGTCCACGCATACGAACAAACCACTGGGCTACGGCCGTCGAAGCTCCGATTTGGAGGGGGGCCTGGAACATCAGTCGGCCTGCGCCGAACAGCAGGTAGAAACTAATCGGACTGGTAGTCCACCGCAGCGAGAGAATTACGGCGCCCAAAATGAACACCGACGAAGCCATCAGCACGCGGGCGCCGTATCGCTGGAGAATCCATCCAGCTAGAGGGGATACGAACATAGACACTACGCCAGCAGCAGCGGCCGCACCCACTATCAGAGTGCGGCTCCAGCCGAGATCTTCGCTCATTGGGAATACAAACACAGCGATGGTTAAGGTCGCCGCGGCGTTGCGAACGAACATCGTTGATCCAGCTGCTAAAACCACTGCCCAGCCGTAGAAAAATGGGGTGTGCTGGGCAAGAGCGGCGCGTGGATCGGTCGATGTAGTTGAAGTTAGGTTCATGTTAAGCAGAACTGGGCGAGCGTAATTGTTTTGTACTAGGCAGGATGCTATCAGCGGTTTTGGAGCGAATATTCCTCAAAAATAATCACTACCGCTGGTAAAGTGGTAATCGAAGAATTGGGTTAGACGTTTTTCGCTGCATTGTTGGTGATAAATTCTGGTCTGCGAATTTGATCTTTTGTAATCACATGGTAAAAGCAATAAACAAAATATGTCACCTGAATCAACTTCATTCGACGCCAAACGATCGTTCGAGACGACGGCTGGGACGGTCAGCTACTATTCCCTTTCGGCCCTCGAAGATGTAGGGCTACTCAATATTGCCAAGACGCCATACTCGATCAGAGTGCTTCTTGAGAACGCATTGCGCAAAGCGGATGATGGCCCTTCGAACGACGACCATGTGAAATTGGTCGCTTCGTGGCGACCCAACGCAAAGCCCTCGAGCGAGTTTCCATACATGCCGGGTCGAGTCGTGCTTCAGGACTTCACCGGTGTGCCAGTAGTGGTCGATATTGCTGCAATGCGTGACGCAGTTTCGAATGCTGGCGGCGATTCATCGATCATCAACCCGATTGTTCGATCTGACATGGTCATCGACCACTCGGTGCAGGTCGACTATTTTTCAAACGCCGGTGCGCTTGCGATGAATATCGAGCGTGAGTTCGAGCGAAACACCGAGCGATACCAGCTACTTAAATGGGCTCAGGGTGCGTTAGACAACCTGAAAATAATTCCACCGGGAGCAGGAATTGTTCACCAAGTGAATCTCGAATTCCTCGCCGAAGCCGTGCTCTCAGAAGAAAACGCTGCTGGCGAACGAGTCGCGTTCCCTGACACTTGCGTCGGTACCGACTCGCACACTACTATGGTCAACGGTCTTGGAGTACTTGGTTGGGGTGTAGGTGGAATCGAAGCCGAGGCAGTGATGCTCGGTCAGCCGTACTACATGGTTGTTCCAGAAGTAGTTGGCGTTAGACTCACGGGATCGCTTCCAGAAGGATCGACGGCAACAGATCTTGTTCTAGGCATTGTTCAGATGCTTCGAACAGAGGGCGTTGTCGAGAAATTTGTTGAGTTCTACGGTCCTGGTCTCGATACCCTCCCGCTTGCAGACCGAGCAACTATAGCGAACATGGCACCTGAATACGGTGCAACTTGTGGCTTCTTCCCGATCGATGACCAGACGTTGAATTACATGCGTGAGACTGGGCGTGATGACGCAACGGTTGAACTTACCGAGAAGTACGCCAAGGCGAATTCGTTCTTCTACGATCCTTCAAATGAACCTGAATATTCAGTCGAATTGAGCTTTGATCTACAAAGTACGGTTCCAGCGATGGCAGGTCCGAAGCGACCACAGGATCGACTTACACTTTCTGAGGTTGGTCCGAATTTCAAATCTTCATTTGCTGATGCTTCTACCGATAAGCACGATGTTGAGGTCGATGGCTCCAAGGGCGCTGTTGGCGATGGGTCGGTCGTGATTGCTGCAATTACTAGCTGTACCAACACCTCTAATCCTTCAGTGATGGTTGGCGCTGGTCTACTGGCTCGAAACGCTCGTAAGCGTGGGCTAAATCGACAGCCTTGGGTGAAGACGAGTCTTGCGCCCGGTTCGACTGTTGTTACTCGCTATCTTGAAGCAGCAGGTTTGAACGAAGATCTCGATGCTCTTGGTTTCAACACGGTCGGTTATGGCTGTACGACGTGTATCGGTAACTCGGGGCCGCTTCCACAGGAAGTTTCAGACGCTGTGAACGATCACGAGCTAACAGCCGCTGCTGTCGTTAGCGGAAACCGTAACTTTGAAGGACGGGTTCACCCGCAGGTGAAGGCTAATTACTTAGCATCGCCTGTTTTGGTTGTGGCGTACTCGCTTATGGGTAAGGTCGACGCCGATCTAATTCGCGATCCTCTGGGCCAGGACCAAAAGGGCATTGACGTCTTCTTGAAGGATATATGGCCTTCGCAGCAGGACATTGCCGACACGATCGCTGATTCACTTACTGCCGACATGTTCAAAGAACAGTACGGCGAGGTGTTTTCTGGTTCGCCGGAATGGCAGGGCCTTCCAGCTCCAACGGGTATGAACTTTGATTGGGATCGTGAGTCGACCTACATTCAAGAACCACCATATTTTGAAGATTTTGGCGATGAGCCAACGGTTCGGTCTGAAGTTATGGGTGCGCGTGTTTTGGTTGGATTCGGTGATTCGGTTACAACCGACCACATCTCACCAGCTGGTGCCATTCCGCCGAGTGCACCTGGTGGTCAATTCCTAGTGGGTAACGATGTGCCACGACGCGAGTTCAACTCGTACGGATCACGTCGCGGAAATCATGATGTGATGGTTCGAGGTACTTTTGGAAACATTCGACTTCGAAATAAATTGACGCCTGACATGGAAGGTGACTGGACTATTCACCTCCCAGAGGGCGAGCAGATGCGCATCTTCGAGGCTTCTGAGAAGTATCTGGCAGAAGGGACTCCGCTGATCATTTTGGCAGGTAAGGAATACGGAACCGGTAGCTCGCGTGATTGGGCTGCGAAGGGTCCGATGTTGCTTGGTGTTCGGGTCGTTATCGCTGAGAGTCTTGAGCGCATCCACCGATCTAACCTGATCGGGATGGGTGTTCTTCCACTCGTGTACACAAACGGTGACACTGCCGAATCACTGGGTCTCAACGGCAAGGAGTCATACGACATTCCGAGTATTGGCAATTCAGTTGAGCCTGGCTCGACTGTGACTGTTACGGCGACTTCTGACGACGGCAAGGTGACTGAGTTCGAGGCGCTTATTAGGATCGACACTGCTATCGAGAACGAGTACTACCGCAATGGGGGATTATTGCCTTACGTTCTTCGACAGATGATGGCAGATGCCTAAATGACGAAGATAGTCAGTTAGAAATAACGAATATGAAAATCGGGGAGCAATCGTGCTTCCAGGTTTTGTCTTAATGCCCGATTCATTTAAGGTTGCTGTGAACGTTAATCCCGTGATGTGCTGCCCCAACGATCGGATCGGGAGGCGATGAGTTCTTGATGCAAGACATCTTCAATCGATTCGAATCCCCATTCGAACCCTGATGCGCGTAATTTTTCTGGAAAAACGCGCTGGCTAGACAGCATCGTTTCTTCTCCCATCTCACCAAAAATTAGTCGAATAATGGCTTCAGGGATATTGAACCACGCGGGTCGAGAAAGAGTTTTCGCCATGAGTTTCGTGAACTCTTCGTTTCGCACCGGAGTTGGAGCTGTGAAATTTACTGGGCCTGAAATATCTTCATTTGCGATTAGATAGGCAAGCCCTTTTATTACGTCGGATAACGAAATCCACGGCCACCACTGACGTCCGTTACCGAGTTTGCCGCCAAGCGCAGTCTGGAAGGGCAAACGAATTCTGGCTAGTAGGCCACCTTGCCGAGAAATGATTAGTCCGAATCGGGCATGTACAACTCGAATACCGGCTTCGCGTGCAGCATCTGCTGCGGCTTCCCAGTGAACGGCAGTATCGGCCAGAAACCCTTCGCCGTGGGGCGAATCTTCGGTAAGAGGTTCTTCACCGCGCTCTCCATAAAATCCGACCGCTGAGGCGACGATAAATACTTTTGGAGGTGATTGGAGATTCGCTAAAGCCTTCGATAGAAGCCGGGTGGATCGAACTCGGCTTTCACGGATGAGTAGCTTTCGCTCTGCACTCCAGCGTCCGTTGGCGATGGGCGCTCCGCCAAGATGAATCGCAGCATCGATGTTCCCGAGCAATCTCGAATCGAAGGCGCCGTGTTCAGGGTCCCAACTGAACTCGAGGACTTTGGCATCAGGATTAGCGGTACGTCTGACCAACTGGATTATCTGGTGTCCATCGTAAGTGAGGGCAGCTATAAGTTCTCTACCGACCATTCCGGAGCTGCCCGATACGATGATTCTCATTCGGATTCCAATTTCGATTTCAATTCAGGTACTGGGAACATTGACGCCGTCATTTTAGAGCATTCGAGATGATGACAATGTTTGGGTTGAATTGAAATCGAAAGTTGAGTTGGCAATTATCGAACTCGACTTCGACGGTGAACTTCAGGGACTGAACGTTGCTAGAGCGATAGATCTGAACTCGCCTGCCACGGGAATTATGATTTACACGCCATTACTAAATCCGCGTGCTTTCAAGGCGCTTTGGGTCTATGGATCAGAGAAGTAGTCGATCATCACTCGTGCTTCGTTAGCTAACTCTTCTCTCGTGTGAGCTACAGTGAAATCGGCTGTTCGAGGTATGACTTGGACCGAATCAGGTGTTTAACGCCAATGGGAGGAACTTAGAGAATCGAGGATCATCGATCGGTGTTGAGAAGCACTGCGTAGATGATCTCTTCATTTTTAGTTTCTTCACTTAGGGTGAATCTGGCTCTTGAAAGCTAGCTTCGATCTGCAGTGACTTTTTCGAGCATCTTTGGTGGAAGCGGGAAGATCCAACCCCGGTTCTGGATTATTGCCTTCGAAAACTCGGGAGGAATAGCGACGATAATTTCTGGTTCGATTGAGAATCGACCTGTGAACCCACCGATAGCGCTACGTGCGTGAACACCGCCGTAGTTTTGATCTTCACCGTCTTCAGCGAATTCGCCCTTGCCACCGCCGAACACCGACTGCCAGCGTTCGGAGAAGCCGTTCATAACTGCCGGACCACCATTGAACGCAACGTCTGTCGATACCACCATACCCAATGCTTTTACCGTGTAGATCACGTCGTTCAAGTCGCCGCCTTCACCACCGCAAGTCAAACCCCAGTGGAGTCGCTTAATCATCGAACTGGCGATCCACTGCGCTGCAGCCTGACCCTCTTTGATGCGATCATGATCGTCGTACATTTGGCCAGGTCCATATCCGTGTCCTGAGAGGTAAACGAGACCAGATTCGTGAAAAACGATTCCACTGATTCCAGAACCTTTGAGGCTTTTTACATCGGTTTCGAAGGAGCCCATGTCCATTTTGAGTTCATTTATTCGATCGTAAACATCGAAGTCGCGTCTCAGATGATCAGGGACTATCGAGTTGTCGTAGAACGTTCCCATGCATGATTCCTTTTAGATTCGACACTACTTGGCCGAATCGGTGTGTAGTTATTGATTGAACAGCGTGGTCAGGTATTTAACGGCGGCTGGAAGTGCATCTTTCGACAACAGATTCCCCCGCGGCTCATAGACGATTGAAATCGGACCTTCAAACTTGGCATTTTTGAGAGTGCGAACTATACGGGAATAGTCGAGCCACTGTTCGTCACCGGCGGTTGCGAAATAGAACTTTGCCCTCAACATTTCGGCTCTCGGAGCACACATCTCGATTGATTCATATAGCTGTTCTTCAGCTTCGTTCGCTGGACTTCCTGGACCTGACGAACCTGGTGAACCCTGAAACTGCCCGGTATCTAGGACGTACGAAAGTGCCGGACTATCGATCTCATCAAGCATTTTGAGCACCTGAACACCGGTCGACGGCGTTGAACCGTGATTGTGGTTGTGTAGGAATACTTTGATGCGGGCTTCCACGGCGTAGTCACATATCGTCTGGAACTTCTTGCGAACTTCTCCGAACGTGAATTCGAGCGTTTGGCCGTTCACGACGCCATTTCCGGGAAGCCGAATAGCGCTTATACCCAAATGCGGTGCGGCATCGATCAGCGCTCTCGCACGGTCGAGTTCATTTGGGATCGACGATACGGGTTCTTTGAACTGGACGATCACACCGGCATAGCCGAACGTTACGCCGCGACTTTCAATCGAATGCGCCAGTTCTTGAAGGTACGTTGGCTCGTACGAGGTTAAGAGTCGATCTTCAATATCGACTCCCGCGATTCCAAGCTCGGCAGCCATATCGGCAGCAGCGTGAATGCAGTCGTCGCCGTTCCCGTATATGTCGTGGAACGAAAGAGCTTGAAGGTAGGTCGGGTTCATGAATGTGCGATATCCGTGACAGACTAGCCTACATCTCGTGCTTGGCGATCATAGAGCGTAGGTAAGTGTTTGCTAGTGGCACAGCAGTAGGCTCGTCTAGCTCGTCCTGACCTTCGAAGACAATCGACATCCAACCGTTGTAACCGACGTTCTTGATGATTGGCATGATTCGTTCATAGTCGAGCCATGCTTCTTTACCACTGGCGATTCGGTAGATTTTTGCTCGGACGTGAACTGCTCGTGGTGCTGATGTTTCTATCGAACCGTAGAAGTTCCACTGTGGGTCTTCCTGTCCACGTTCACCAAACGATGCTCCGGGCGATCCACGGTACTGGCCTGTGTCGAGAATGTGTGAGTAGTAAGGGTTGTCGACATCGTCCATAAGTCGAATCACCTGATCTCCGGTCGCCGGGATGCAACCGTGATTGTGGTTGTGGAGACCGACCACAACACCCTTTGATTGGCCATACTCGGCTACCTCTTTGGTCGATGCTACAAGGCGAGGCCATGCCTGTTCCTCGGTTTCACCTTCGGGGAGCCATGAGCCGAACGCTCGAATCATGGGAATGCCCATTTTTGCGGCAACATCGATCCACTTTTTCATCAGATCGATCTGTTCACGAAGCTCTTCGCCGGTCTTGCCGAAGTTGTTCGAAACTCCGATGTAGCACATGTGGAGTCCACGTTTGAGGCACGCCTGCTTGACGTGCTCGAGGTAATCGTCATCGGTCGATGCGAAATGAGTGAAGTGCAGATCGACGCCGTCCATTTTGTACTCACCTGCTTTATCGATGATCCCGAGCAGGTCGATATTCCCCGCGTTGAACGTATCACGGTAGGAGAGTGATTGAAGACTAAGTTTGATCATGGTGACTCATTTCTGTGCTCGATGACGGGTTGGATCAGAAACTGGAAATCTAGGCTTGTCGACGAGCTTTTTGTCGGGATGGCAGCGAATGTACCACCGGGGAGCGACGAATCAAGGGGTTACGCTAGAGTTTCTTGAAGGGATGGCTGATTTTGTACCAGCCTTCTTACTTTCCGTGTTTACGGGATTCACGTAAGCTTCGCCAATCCTGCGGCAGCGACATTCGGGAAAAGTTTATGAAGAAAATCGATTCACATTTGCATGTTTGGGCACACGATGCCGAAACCTACCCGTACAGGTCTGGTCAACAACAGCCGACGGCCCGTGGGAATGCTGAGTTTTTACTCGATTTGATGGATCAGGCAGACGTATCTGGATCGCTTATCGTCCAACCGATTGTTCATGGTTTCGATCATTCCTACGTTGATGACACGTTGAAACAGTGGCCAGATAGATTTGTAGGTATGTGCCTTGTCGATCCACAGGCTGCAGATCCTGTTGGGATGCTCGAAGATCTCGTTGCCAGAGGATATCGAGGGGTGCGGTTTAATCCTGGGCTTTGGCGCGATGGTGAAATGATGAACGGCGATATTGGTAGGGCGCTGTACAAACGCGCTGGCGAGCTAGGAATTCCAGTTGGTTTTCTTGTGGGACCGCAAAACTATCAAGAGATCGAAACGTTGGCCGCTTTGTACCCAGAGACTGAGGCGATTATCGATCACTTCGGACATTGCGTTCCGTCTGTTGACGGTTCAGAAGTTCCAGAGTTCGAACAGTTACTTGCTATAGCCCGCTACCCGCAGATCAACGTGAAGCTTTCTGAGTTTCCCCGTGCTTCTAACCAAGAATTCCCGTATATGGATATGTTCGATTGGGTGCATAGGCTGATCGAGGCCTATTCTGCTGATCGGCTGATGTGGGGCACTGACTTTCCATTCATCGTCGAGCAGGTCGGGTACTCCAAAGGTTGGGAGATCGCCGACAGGATAGAGCCTGCTATGGGACCTGGACTTCGGGATCAGATCCTTGGTGGAACATGTGAACGTTTGTTTGGCACGTGGGGCGAGTAGACGCTCGTTGAGTTTTTGCCGCCTCGTTCATATTCGGATGTTGAATATTCGCTCATTCACCCCATGATGCCAATCGCTGGCTTATAGTGTGCATCAGCCGGAATACATCTCAAAAGGAACCTCGATGACATCGTCGCCAATTCCATCTTCAGCTCCCGACGCAGTAAAACGAATGACTGCCGCTGCGACCGATTTCTTGAACTCCCTTGATGATTCACAGCGAGCGACAGCATCATTCGGTTTTGCTGGTGATGAACGATACAAATGGGCTTACACACCGGTCGATCGCGAGGGGATTAGGCTCGGTGAAATGAACGATGCTCAGCGCAAGGCTGCGTTCACGATGATGGAAACGGTTTACAGCGCACGGGGTGTGGCGACTGCTCATCGGATTATCGAGCTCGAGACGATTTTGGGCGAGTGGGAAAAGATCAGCGAAAAGATTTCTCAGTGGGAACGAAATACCGACCGCTACTGGTTTAGCGTTTTCGGCAACCCGGGAAGCGTCGACGAGCCGTGGGGCTTCCGCGTTGGCGGTCACCACATTGGTCTTACAGCAAACGTGGTGGATGGCGAGCAGGTTGCGATTTTACCCCTGTTCTTCGGAGCGAACCCTGCTGTGATCCGCCACGGTGATCGCAAGGACGAACGAACGCTTGTCGAGGAACAGGATTGGGCTAGGTCATTGCTATTGTCTATGGACGCAGAGCAGACGAAGCTGGCAGTTGTTGACCCGATTGCTCCTGCCGATATTTTGACTACGAATGTTCGTTCAGCCGATCCCAACATCGCTCCTAAGGGAATTGGATTCAGCTTGTTAGGCGACCAGCAGCGCGATCAGTTAGTTGCGTTGGCGAAGCACTACGTTACTCGTGGTTCTGACGATCTTGCTTCGAACTACTGGCGTGAACTGGAGTCGGTAGGATTCAATGACGTGACCTTCGCGTGGGCTGGTCCTTCCGAAGTTGGTGCGCCGCACTATTACGCCATTCGACACCCACGATTCTTGATCGAATACGACAATACGCAGAACGAGGCGAATCACATTCACTCGGTGTTGCGGGATTACGCCCACGACTTCGGTGAGGACCTGTTGGCCGCTCACTATAGGGATTCGCACTAGGTCTTTGAACTGCGATAGGACTGTTTGCTGGCTATCAATTCCACTAATCTCGAAAACGACCAGTTTGGTTACGCTTGTTACACGATCGTGGCTACAGCGCCGTCGGAGCTAATTGAGCCGCTGCTCGATATCGAAAAGGCAGCAGAGCAAGATCGTGCGAAGATTCCAGTTCACGCGACGGTAGGGGCATTTTTCACGACATCAAGAGCCTTGATAATTTGCTCGAAGCGATTCATTCTGTACCCGGTGCTCACCAGCCAATATCGAGATTAATTGGCTGCTGAGCACCGGGTATGGGGTGGCGTTTTGGAAACGGCTGGCGCGGTTCGAGCTTGGGGCGGATTAACTACAGCGAAGGGCATTCTGAAGAGCGTCGGCGTTCGACTTCATGATGTCGATATAGTCAATGCGGCTAGATGCTTGTTCGGATGTTCTGACTTCGAGTGGATGAAGTGAGAGAAGTTCAGCGCCTGTTTCAGCTGCGACTGTTTCTGCCAAGCGATTGCTGACGATAGGTTCTTGCATTATGTGCGATATGTTTAAGTCTTTAATCTTTTCGATTACGCCTGCGATCTTGGCAGGGCCAGATTCGAACTCAGGAGATAGGCCTGCAAGTCCGATCTGCTCGAAGCCATAGCGTTCAGCCATATGCCCGAATGCTAGATGGGAGACGACCACGCTATTGAGTTCACAATTTGAGATTTGCGTACTTATTAGATCATCGAGTGCTTGAAGCTCAACATCAAGACCATCGGCGTTTCTGGTGTAAATCTGTGAACCAGCGGGGTCGATCTCTATGAGTGCGGACAATATTCTATCGGCCTGCTCTTGTGCCTTAAGCGGGTTTAGCCAGACGTGGACATCGACTATTCCTTCGCCGTGATCTTCGCCTACCGATTCGAGAATAATCGTCTGAACGGTGACCGTCGGCGAATTATCGCCATCAGTACTTGAAGCAGAAGCAGCATTAAATGCCCAAGATTCGAACGAAGGGTGGTTATAGATAAATAGGTCGGAGTTTGAGATAGCTCGGACGTCTGACGGGGCAGGCTCGAAATCGTGAGCCTCGACTCCAGGCTTGGTCAGTTGTTGGACGGTTATTCGATTTCCGCCAATTGTTTCTGATAAAAACGTCAAAGGGTAAGTGGTGGTGATTACGGTTACCTCGCCACCTGCAGGTGGTTGTAGATCGCCTTCACAGGCTATGGCAGCAACGAAAAGTATTAGTAATGCTTTTTTGTAAAAATTCATTTGAGACTTAGTATCAAACATGGGTTAATCGAAATTAATATCAAGCCCATAAGTATTAGTTTAGGACATTAAATATGATACTAAGTATCATTTATGTGCCGAAGGATGTTTCAGTATAACTACGAAAATGTTGTCAAGTATATCTAGCTTGGTTCGACGATTTTCCAGCGAGGAACCGTTCCGCCTTCGGCACCTCGAGTCGACTTGTAGAGGACTCGATTGCTTGAGAGCGAAGAATCCGGCGTTTGCTCGACGGATTCGGCACCTGACCAGTGCCCCCACGCTGCATCGCAATTGGTGCAGTTGTCGGATTCGTATACGTTGCCGGTTGTATGGCAATTGGCGCAAAACGTAGTTAACCCAGCGTCGAGTGCTGCTTTGTTCGGAGAAGTGTCGGCTCCGCAAGCAGGACAGTTTGGCGCTGACGACGGCAGGAACCGTGGTGTCATAATCTTGGCGCAAACTTTACATGTGAACGTGGGATGGGCTTCGGAAGTCATTCTTACTCGTGATTTGATTCGGTTTGGTTAGTTCTGAAGGGTTGAATTGTATCTAGCGTTTACGTGCTTAGGATTCCGGTAATTTCACCATCGTCCGAGAGATCAATATCCCACGCATTCGGTTTTGATGGAAGACCCGGAAGAGTGATGAGATCGCCAGCGAGCGTCACAATTTGTCGTGCACCCGCAAGAATACGCAATTCCCTTATAGGGAGCGTGTGCCCACTTGGAGCACCTTTCAACTTGGGATCAGCCGAAATCGAGAGGTGGGTTTTAGCGATGCAGACCGGAAAGTTCCAGCCGTTCGCAGCGAATCGCCGTGCGGTGGTCTTAGTCATCGCACCCCACTTCACATCACCAGCGAGATAGAGCGACTTTGCCATGTTTTCGACCTTGTCGAAATAGTCTTCGTCATCTTCATACAGAAGCTTGACGTCGGATGGCTGGTTCGCAGCTTCCACCACGGCGTTTGCCAGCTTGATCATGCCGTCACCGCCCTCAGCGAATCCTTTGGCTTCTTCCACGCCGAGGGCTCCAGATGCTATCGCCACTTCTTTGGCTACAGCGATTTCTTCGGGAGAGTCCGTAGGGAAGCGGTTTATAGCGACCACGGCTGGAAGACCGTATAGACCAACAATGCGCAGAGCATTTTTCAGATTTTCGGCACCACGACGTACCGCTTCAGGATCGGCTGTTGCCATATCTTTTATCGCGACACCGCCGTGCCATTTAAGTCCACGAATCGTAGCCACAACGACTGCCGCTGAAGGCTTAGGTCCGCCTTGGCGAACTTTGATGTCCATAAATTTTTCGAAGCCCAAATCGGCACCAAATCCAGCTTCCGTAACAACGTACTCGCCGCAGTTAATCGCAAGCTTATCGGCGATGATCGATGAGCAACCGTGGGCGATATTGCCGAAGGGACCCATGTGAACGATAGTCGGCTGACCCTCGGCGGTCTGGACAAGGTTTGGCTTGATGGCATCTCGAAGCAGAGCCATGATCGAGCCAATACCTTTGATCTCACGGGCCGTGACCGGAGTGGAGCCGTCTTTCTTCCACCCGACAACTATGTCACCTATTCGCTCTCGCAGATCTTCGTAAGAGCTAGTAAGTGCGCAGATCGCCATGATCTCTGAGGCAGCGTTGATATCGAATCCGGCTTCACGAACTGGACCGTTTAACTTGCCACCTGCGCCAGTCATGATCGTGCGGAGTGCGCGGTCTTCGGCGTCGGTCACCCGTCGCCAGGTGATTCCGGTAGCGTCGAAATCGTCAATTTTGTTGCGATATACAGCGTTGTCGACCATTGCAGCCAGTAGGTTGTGGGCAGATTCAATCGCATGGAAGTCGCCAGTGAAATGAAGGTTGATATCGACTGCCGGTTGAACGGTCGATTTTCCTCCACCGGTACCGCCGCCTTTGTGGCCGAAAACCGGACCAAGAGCGGGTTGTCTGATAGTCAATACCGGTTTTTTGCCGATTTTTGCCAGTCCTTGGGTGAGTCCTACCGCTGTGGTCGACTTTCCTTCTCCGGCCGGAGTCGGTGTGATGGCAGTAACTACGATCAACTTCGCCTTTTCATCGGAGTTAGGGAAGGCGTTTAGAGGGATTTTGGCTTTGTTGTGACCGTAAGGCTCTAGGACGGAAGAATCGAGGCCCATGTCGGCCGCGAGGTCAGAAATGGATCGCATTAAGGAATCTTTGGACTATCTGAATTTCGGGAGAGTGTTGGTCAGCCCGGCGAGTTAAAATTTAATCAAACTAGGTAATTCTACGTGCAGATTCAGCGATTGGCTTAATTCACCGGTATGGGCCAATCTGGAGCTCTGTTGCTGAGCAGTGATTTGGCGCTGTGTATGCCGGTGGTAAACATCACAAAGACGACATTGCGACAAGAATCGCACCGGTGTAAGTCCATATGAGTAGTGCTGAGACGATGGCGATTGCTGTTACTAGCACTTCTTTGGTAAATCGGATTCAGCTGGGAATCTCTAAAACGATGGGGCGTTTATCTCCAGTTGTCAAAAACATCTCGGCCAACGGCAACAGTGTTGCCAGAGCGGAAATGTTTAGTAACCAACTGCCCGTCCGACAACCGCCCAAAGACCTGCAGTCCACGCGATTGATTCGATTGAGAATCTTGATGCGGCCGGAAATATCGTATCGAGAGGATTATCGAACTACTTAGGCGTTGCTGGTTTCGTTGCAAGCAGAATCGTCACTGCCGCAATGATGCAGAACCCGGCAAGAGTGAATAGTGATGAATCATAAGATCCTGTGTTGTCGTAGACCCTGCCTACGATTACAGGAGTAGCCATCATCCCTAGTGCCATTGGGAACGCCGACATGCCTAATATGACGCCGAAGTGCTTTCTGCCAAAGTAGTCGCCCCGCATTGCGTGAAGCATCGGTGTTCGTCCACCGAAACCGAGACCCCAAATGACGGCGAACAAAAGGGCGCCAAAGTAGCCAACAGCTGCTGATAGTAGAACCAGCGAGACCCCTTGCAGTAGGATGAGAATTGGAACGATCGCACGTTTGCTCACCCGATCGCCTATGAACCCGCCTATCAACTGAAACGAGAACGATGACAGCGCCATGATCGGAATGATAGTTGCAGCGCTGGTGTCGGATAGATTCACGCCATTTGGATCGGTCAATTGGAAGAAGATGTGCGCTGAGACCGCACCAACCGAGAGGTTGGTGAGTGCGTGGCTGATGGATATTGACCAGAACGCTCGTGTTCGTAGCGCCTGCTTTGCTGTGAAGTCGTGTTGATACTTTGGGGTCTCATCATCATCATAAGGTTTTGCTACCTGCTTCATCAAATCACTGTATTCAGGAGCACGCTTGCCAGCTATGTAAGCAAGGGGAGGACCAGCCGCAATTGTGATGAGTCCGATGACAAACGTGGTGTCTCGCCAACCGTGGTTGTTAATTCCCCAGACAATCGCTGGAACGAACACACCACCGAGGCTCGAACCACCTATTACAATTGCCATAGCCGTCGCTCGCTTGTGAGGCATCCAAGCGTTTACCGCCGCCATTGAAGGCACGAATCCGCCAATGGAGAATCCAAGCGAAATTATGAAATAGGCGGCATAGTACTGAACTGGACCTTGGAGCTGGGAATAGAAGATCAGCCCGGCACCGCCGATAGTAAAACCGGCAACGACCATTTTTCCTGTGCCGAACTTGTCGGTAAGCCAGCCTTCGAGCGGTCCAAGTAGCGCGCCACCAAATCGACCAAACGACGCCACTCCGGTTACCACGGCACGTGACCAGCCGAATTCGTCTTCGATGGCCCTGAACAACGTACTTGCTGCTTGGAACGTTGGTCCGGAGCTGACAATCATGTTCATCGCACCGGCAAGTGCTACCCACCAGCCATAAAAAAGGCGACTAGTTCTGGACTTCGAGCCAGTCGGTTTTTCGGTAGTCATTAGTTAAGGCAGGGTCGTTTGCAAGATCAGGCATGGGCAGCTGCAAGAAGAGTACGACCATTCGCGTTGAGATGCATCTAAGAATTATCTCAGTCGTTGGTTAAAAGTTCGATTCTGGATATACACAATTTCTGGAAAACGGCGTAATCTGTCTCACTGAATCGATAAAAACAAACGGCAGGATACGCATGAAAATCACCGAGGTCACAAACACGATGCTCCCCGACCCCGACTGGGGTTAGAGATTAATCCTGACTCACTTAAGACCAATGTGACCGGCTGATATCGGACTATCAATAGCAACTAAGGAAATGAACATGTCCTCAGGTAATCGTCTCGAAGGAAAAACTGCCATAGTTACCGGAGGCGCATCGGGTATAGGCGAAGCCACTTCGCGTCTGTTCGTCGAAGAAGGTGCACGTGTGGTGATTGCTGACATCGACGATGTAAAGGGCAATGCACTCGCTACTGAACTCAATCAGAACGGCGAAATCGCTATGTATCGCAAGTTTGACGTCACCCAGGAGAATCGTTGGATCGAGGTCGTTGACGAGATGATGACGACGTGGGGACGACTCGATATCGTGGTCAACAATGCTGGGATGTCAGGTGCTAAGGGTAGGGCGACCGTTGAGAATACGATCGTTGAGAACTGGGACACCGTGTTCGCCGTCAATTCAACCGCGATCATGCTTGGCACTAAGACCGCTATTCCAGCGATGAGGAAGAACGGTGGCGGTTCGGTGGTGAACGTTTCGTCGATCTTCGGGATTGTTGGATCACCAGCGGGTGCTGCGTATCATGCTTCAAAAGGCGCGGCGCGGACGTTCAGCAAGGCGGCTGCGGTTCAGTACGCTCCCGACAATATTCGTGTGAACTCGGTTCATCCCGGCTTTACCGATACACCGATGACTCTCGACATTCACTCTCAAAAAGAGATTCGTGACGCCCGTTTGGCGATGACGCCTATGGGTCGACTCGGATTGCCAATCGATATTGCGTATGGGATTCTCTATTTATCTTCTGATGAAGCAGGCTGGGTGACAGGTACCGAACTCGTGATCGATGGCGGCGAGATCGCCTGGTAGGTGCGGCGGTTCTTGCAGGCTGCCCCGCTACCTAGTTCGCCCGGCCCCGTCATTTCGAAAAGTCCGATAGGACGCCGTGGCAATCAGTCGACGTAGTAACACAGTTGGATATCGGGGTTCTTTTCGATAAATTCCATTGTTCGCGAGCATTAGGTCATAGCGTTGCTCGGTGTTGCTGATTGACCACGCCTGATTCGTTCTGTTTTGCGGATCATGAGCGATCGATACTTATCGCAACCATGGCCTATTGTTTCTGTTCGTGAAACCATTCGATGTAATTCTCGAGCCGGGTGACTTCACCCTGTGGTAACCAACGGTCTGCCTACGAAACGTTCGGGGAGAGCCGACGCTGCGGAGTCTTTTTGTACCTGAGAAGCACCTATTAGTGCTAGCACGGTCGGGGCGACATCGAATAGCCTCGCCTGGAATATAGGTATGCCGACGGCCGACTGAGAATCGTCGGCTCGAATGATCGTCGTCAGCACATCGTTGACCGAGTGAGCAGAAGTGTCGTCTTCGATATTACCGTGGTCGGACGTAATAACCATGTGGGAACCAGCATTTTTAGCAGCTTCTGACATTTCGACAAGAGCGTCGGCTGCAGCACGGTAAGCGGCTTTGGCTTCTTCATAGCGTGCTGGCAGCAGGTGTCCCACCATATCGGGGGAGGCAATGTTACAGCAGATCAGGCGAGACAAGCCTTTCTCAATCGCTTTTACGACATCGACAGTAACTTCGTTAGCTCGCATGTCGGGGTGAAGGTAGAAATCAGTGTCGGTCATCACGCCGTCTTCTTCGCCGTGAGATGGTGTGACGAATCGAGTTTCGTTAGCACCCTCAACCGGGTCTTCTCGTCGACCTCGGAAGAAGTAGCCCATGTGCGACGACTTAACGCTTTCTGCGACCAGCGTGTATTCGTCTTTGCCAACAGTTTTTGTCCACTGCGCAAGAAAATTAGCGGAGTGAGGTTCGGTTTGGAACGCTACGGAAACACCGTATTCAGACTCGAAGATCGGGTGATATTCGGTGATCGCGCAGATATCGAGATTTAGGTTGTGGTCGATCCATGAACCATCCCATTTTCGTCCGCGTGAGTTGCCTTCGGATTCGAGGAACTCTCGTGCGCCCGAGAGGGAACCAATTTTTGATCGTTGTCGATCTGAACGGAAATTGAGATCAATAAACGCATCGTTGGCAGCGATCGATGGCACTGACCCGTCGGCTTTGAGGACTGCTATTGGAGAGATGTCCTGATCGGTTTTGCCAGATTCATGGTTCGCAGAAATCATTGATCGAGCTGTTGCGATGTCGGCAACTTTTTCGCCCGCATTGCCAGTCAGTAGATCGAAGTCGGCTTTGGCGGCATCTTCTCTGTAGTCACGATCCATAGCCGTCGAGCGTCCGACAAGCCAAGCGAGTGACGACTCTGCGTTGTATTTCGAGAGCAATAGTTGGAGTTGACCGACGAAATCACCTGAACCGTTTATGGCGACAATAGAACTGTTGGCGGCTGAATCGCGTCCGTCGAGAATCGCTTGCATTTGAACTTTTTCTGGCGAAATTCCGTGCCGTACAAAGACTAATTCTAAGAATGCTTCAAGGTGATTCCATGCGCTGTGGACGCGCCCGTCTCCGCCACCTACTCCTGAAAGAAGAAAGCAGAAATTGATCGTCGATCCACGTTCTTTAGCAGTGCTTATCGTGCTGTTGAAAGCTGGATTATCAAAGAACTCGCCAGTGTTGATCGAATTGGTTATCTCTAATGGAAGCTGAGGCGCGAGTTCGGTGTTGCCTATCTGTTGATGACCGGTTTCCGAGTTGCCCTGAACTGCTGGGTCGAGATCCTCGAATCCTGCCCAGATACCCGCAGCACTGGTTGGTATCGATAGATTAGCGTTTCGTAATGAACATAGATTGCGGGCTGCTGACGACCACGGAACATATCGCTGTTCGTCGGCTACTGATTCGACAAGCGAATCGATGCGTTCGATCAGATCGTCGTTAAGAAAGCCTCGGCAAGTTTGCAGATCGCTAATCCACGTGAGGGCGTCACGCGTTGGTGTATCGGGTTCTAACGACTCGACATGAACGGGGTACAACAGGTTCTTCGCCCAGATAGCGTCGTATCCGATTCGCTCGGCGGCTGACACGATTAGTTTTTGGTTGCTCTGACCGAGCTTCGACCAAGCGGCATCAACCACCGTTTTTGATCGACTGCGGCTGAAACCAAGCCCATCGATTACTGCCAGAAGTGCTTTTTGCTTGCTGTTAGCCAATTCTCATGCGTTTCCTTGTTTGTACTAGTTGTTTCATCAGAGGTTGACACCTAATCGGCTACTGTCAGCCAAGTGACCTTCACATATTCCAAGTCTGCGTCTGAAATGCCGTTCGATTCGAGCCAGCCCGCAGGAAGCTCCAATACGGTGAGCCACTCATCCGCTGGTACATAGTTGTTTGCTTCTGTGGCGCACTTTACTTGCCAATTGTTGTCGCTTAGACCGTCGCGCAGGCAGGGAGTCATTCTGATTTTATCGACGATATTGTGGGAACGGTCGATATGGAGGATGTCGATTGGGACGTAGGTGTTGTACATCCAGAATCCCGTTGAACGTACCGTGGGGTAGTAGAACATCATTCCAGTGCCATTCGGAATTGATTCTCGACACATCAAACCTTGTACTCGTTCGCTTGGTTCGTCGGCGATTTCAACGGTCACTTGGAGATCGATATCTCCGAGGGTGACTGTCACCTCCGACTGACTCAGATGTTCATATTCAAGGTCTCCGCAATCTGCTGAATCGATAAACGTCCCAGGAGACGGTAGAACTACCATTGTTGGGGTCGGGGACTCTTGTTCGCTCGTCGAACATGCGGTAATAAGTGCGATACTTGCCGCCACCACTAGGGCATATAAGGTGACGTTCGAGTTGCTGATAGGATTATTCACGGATCGATGGTAGCTGACGAAATTCGTTGTTCATACATTTGCGAGTTCCGTCAGGGCTTCCAGAAATCGGTATGGTCAGTAATTTGAGCACTGAGCAACGTCCAACTTCGGTCACGCAAGAACCGACCGCAAAAATAATTCCGTTCGCTGCATTCAAGATCCGAAGTTTTCGATTCCAATGGTCCGCAGATGCGTTGATCACTTGGGGATCGGAGATGGAAACTCTGATCCTCGGTTGGTACATCCTTGTCGCAACTGATTCGCCGTTCTTGGTGGGATTGCTTGGTGCGTTGCGATTTTCGGGAACGCTGACGGCACCGATTGTTGGTGTTATCGCCGACCGTATAAGTCGTAAGGTGATGTTAGGCGTGCTACGGGCGGGCGCTGGGCTTTCAGCGTTGGCACTTTTGATATTGGCTGTAACCGATTTGATTCAGCCGTGGCACGTGTTTGCAATCGCCAGCATCAGCGGAATATTAAGACCGGCGGACAACGTTCTACGCCAGTCGCTAATCGCCGACACCGTACCACGAACTCTGTTGATGAATGCTTTAGGTTTGGCGAGAACTACTCAAGATACCGCCCGTATCGTTGGAGCGCTTTTGGGTGCCACGTTGTTGTCGAGGTTAGGTCTCGGGTGGGCGTATGTGGGCGTGACGCTTTTCTACACGTTGAGCGTGTTGATGGGACTTGGAATCAGCACAGTCCGATCGAGCATTTCCGTAACACACTTGCACCCTCTTACCGAGATGAAACAGGGACTGAGGTACATGGTCGATTCGTCGGTGATTCAGCCGATTATGTTTCTGGCCTTTTTGGTAAATGCAACGGCGTTTCCGCTTACGAATGGGTTATTACCTGTAATTGCCAGAAACGTTTACAAGCATGATGAAAATGGACTGGCACAGATGGTTGCGGTGTTCGCAATGGGCGCGCTTGTGGGGTCGTTGTTGATGGCGGCGGTTGTGAATTCGCGTCGACCCGAGCGGTTCATGTTGATCACGATGGTTGTTTGGTACTTGTTTCTGATTTTGTTCGCCCAGACCGATTCAAATGCCGTCGGGTTACCGTTACTGGCGCTAATAGGAGCATCGATCAGCATCTGCATGATTTCGATGTCGGTCGTGTTGATGACTTTCACTAAATTCGAAATGCGTGGACGGGTGATGGGCATTCGAATGCTCGCCGTTTACGGTTTGCCGATGGGACTGGTGATAGGCGGCTGGCTGATAGAGCAATACGGAGTGCCTGTGACGATTACAGGCTATGCAATTGTCGGGCTAATAGCACTTGTGCTTTCAGTCCTGAAATGGCCAAAGTTGATCACAGGATTCTCGGCTGAAGAGCGAGGGTAGTACACTGCGACCGCTGTCGATATTCTGGTAGTAATATCGGTAGCTCGATAGGTAAAACTGAATTTAGCGCTACGTTCGATGAGACTTAATTGCCGCACCATCGGACTCTTAACGATGACCGGTGAGGCGGCTTTGTTAGTCAGACCCTTACTGCATGTGGCCCCATACGTTGGAGAGTTGTGATGGTCGGTCGCTGCTTCGTACTCGCATTTTTTCAAGGTTGTAGTCGAGTCCGAGTCCCGGTCCGTCTGGGATTCTGATGAACCCATCCTCGACCTCGTAAGGCGTATCGAGAATCGAATCGTTATCCCGTATACCGACTTCCTCGATGTTGTACTCCTGTGCATATGGAAAATTGTTGCTCGGCGCCAGCAGATGAGCGTGTGCAGCAGTCGAGCCGTACGGCTGTGTGTTGTGTGTTGTCATCGTTGCACCGTGAGCTGATAATACCGCTTCGATCCGCAAGAATTCGGTGATGCCGCCAACTTTTACCACGTCTGGCTGAACAATATCGGGTCGACCTTCGCGTATGAGAGTTAGGTGCTCCCATCGGGTGAAAGAGTGTTCTCCCGCAGCGATAGGAATGTCGAGAGCGTCGGCCACTTCAGCCATGCCCGCATAGTTTCTGATGTGCACTGGCTCTTCAAAGTGGAACACACCGAGATCTTCAAGCTGTCGACCAATCTCGATAGCGTGGTGCACTGAATATGCGCAGTTCACGTCGACCATCACATCCATGTCATATCCGACTTCGTCACGGATAGCCGTTACCGTTTCGATAGTCAAATCCCTCGGATCGTCGATCTTGCCAGGAACAGCTGAGTGTAACTTGTACGCCGAGTAGCCTTCGTCACGGAATTGGGCGACACGGAGTGCTTCGTCTTTGGGGGTCATGTCTCGGGCAAGCGAGCTAGCATAGACCTTGATCTTTTCACGTCGTTTGCCACCGATGAGGTTGTAAATAGGCGTGCCTAGAGCCTTGCCTTTGAGGTCCCATAGTGCGATATCCACTCCAGCTGCTGCGGTGAGCAGTGCTCCTTGAGGGCCAGCGACAGCACCGGCCTTGAACATGTTGTCCCAAATTTCTTCCGAATCGAACGGAGATTTACCGATTACGAGAGGAGCGAAGACAGTCTCAATTGCTACTTTCGAAACGTAAGGAGCGCGGCGAAAACATTCTCCGAATCCTGTTATTCCTTCGTCAGTGTGAAGAACTACGTATGGGTATTCTTCATCGAGTACTAAGCATTCGATGCTAGTTATTTTCATCGGAGATTAGCTCTTTCTCACTGCTGTTGCGGATTCCCTCACCAACCAAATGTCTCAGGTTTCTGGGTATGGCGAAAGTGATGTTTTCTTCCCCGGGACCCACTCGGTAGACGTTTTCGGGTGAAATGGCTTCGATAACGGCTATTACCTGTTTTTCAGGAGTCGATGCGCCTGAGGTGATTCCGATTTTTTTGATGCCTTGAAGCCAAGAGCGATCGAGTTCTTCGGGACCGTTGATGAGATGTGCAGGGACACCCTTTTTGATGGCGACGTCTTTGAGTCGATTGCAATTTGAGCTGCTCTGGGCGCCGATTACGAGTACAAGCTCGGTCATATCAGCAAGCTCCGTCGCAGCAGCCTGACGATTGGTCGTTGCATAGCAAATGTCGTCACGAACAACTGCATTGGGGTAGTTCTTCTGGATTTTCGAGACCGCCAATGTAGTGTCGTTTACCGAGAGGGTGGTCTGGGTCAGAACGGCTACCTCGGTGTCTTTGTCCCAGTGAGGGAGATTCCAATTCTGTCGTTCGTCGATCAGAATCATGTCTGCTTGACCAGTGGTTCCAATCACTTCCTGATGACCGACGTGTCCGACAAGAACGATCTTTTTGCCTTCCTTTGTGTACTTCTTCGCTTCGTTATGAACGCGAGTGACAAGTGGGCAGGTGGCATCAAGAACTACGAGATTACGTTTTTTGGCGATGGCGTAGTCGGACGGCGGGGAGCCGTGGGCTGAGAAGACGACTACAGCGCCTACTGGAACTTCTTCGACCTGCTCGACGGTTATTGCGCCTTTCGCTTCGACATCGGCGACCACTTTGGGATTGTGGACAATCTGGTGTTTCACATAGACCGGCGTGCCGTACTGCTGAATGGCTAGGTCGACGATATCGACTGCTAGATCGACTCCGGCGCAGAAGCCTCTGGGACTGGCGAGATACACGTCCATGTATGGGCGGCCTATCTTGGTAAATGAGGGCTGGTGAGAATGGTTTTGCGTGCTCAGGCAGAGATCAACTATCCGAAAATATTGAGCCAGCCTAAGTGGCAATAAGTATATCGACGACCGAACTGTTTTCGGTTTTTTCTTTCCTCATTCGGGATGACGAACTAACATAGCACAATAGTTTCTCTGGTTTTCTAAGCTCACCATTTGCCCGTTGGTAAGGAGTTGGAGGTGCGTTAGACTGCGGCGCTGAGCCGAGTGGGTTATCAAGAGCGGGGTAACGATATTGCCGACGGCGACTAAGTTCTTAGGCACGCCCTGAGCAAAGTTAGTCGGGTGCTGAGGAAGCGATAAGCGGATCGCTTGCTGGTGTCGGTTCGGCAAGACTCGAATTGTTGGAAATTTTTGCGAGGATTAGAGCGGATAATGCGAATGAGACGGCAACCGCCACGAGAATCATCTTATAGCCAAGATTCTCAGAAACATCGTTCAGCTCGTCGATACCAACTCCTGCGAATCGTGCACCAGCGGCCCCGACTAGGGTCGCCACACTCGTGTATCCCAGTTCCTTTGCGGCAGCGGATCGGCTCACGAGGTCGTTTGCGACAGCCCACGTTAATGTCATGAATAATCCAACTGATATTCCAATGACGACGCCTATTGCTAGAACCGGGCCAATCGAGCTGACAAACAAAAGAAGAAGCGAAGAAATTACGCCAGCGACACCGGCAAAGATGAACAGACTTGTGCGCCCCCAACGATCGGCCAGTCGACCTGCTGGCAGTACAGTTAATGCTGCTGCTCCGACAATTGCGATGACCAGTAGATCGGCTCCATTGGCAGGATTTTGAAGCCCGGCAACATCTTGCAAGAAGAATAGTGCGTATATCTGCATCGATGACATTGCGGCGATACCGAACGCCAGTGCTACGAGAAATGCCAAATAGCTACGGCTGATGCCCGACGTTGAGTCTATGGTCGCCTTGGAAATGTTTTGCTGACACTCGCCTTTTTTTACAGTCTTCTTTTTAAGCGTAGGAATGAACCAGCCATCTTTTGGTCGGTTCTTGAGTACAGTCCAAAGTACGCTTATCACCACTGATGCTGTAATCAGTGCTATCGAATACCATAGCCATTGAGGTGCGTCTTCCTTGTCGTATCTCGCCATGAATTGAAGAACAATTACAGTGATAGATCCTGCGCCTAGAAGTCGCCACAGGTTCAAAACTCCTGCTGCAGCCCCTCTTTCGTTGGCGGGAACGTGATCGATTATTAGAGCGTTCGCTGGACCTTGGGCAGAGTTGCCAAATAGCTGCATTCCGACGATGGCAAGGATTAATGTGACGAACGAATTGGTAAATCCAAACAGGACGGTCATCACAGCCAGACCGAGTCCGCCAATAAGAAGGTACAGCAGTCGTTTGCCAGGACGTTCATCACGGTCGCTGAGAGATCCCGCCGCAAGCTGGGCAACTGCGGCAACAATTAGTCCTAGTAGCGAAATTAGTCCCAGCGCTCCGTTTTTATCAAAGGTGTAACCGAGTACGGACATATCGCCTACTTCGAGAGCCTCGATCACTTTGAAAGGCAGTATGCTTGCGCCGATTCCAGTCCAAACTCCGGAAAGTCCGAATGCGTAGATGCTCAGGTTTGAAAGATTTGGTGACCCGGGTCGAGATTTCCCGAACGCTCGTGTGAAAAGTGATCGCAATGATCGCTCTTCTACGTCGAGTGGTTTGTTACTGGGCTGGTGAGTCATCTAGCATCAAGAACACAACGTTGTATGGTTTCGCACATTGTTATGGTGATAATAAGTGTGTCGCAATTCATCACTTGTATGCAATCAAGTTCAAGTCATCGAGGGGTCGAGATTGTCTAAAGATCTAAAATTTTACTGCTGGTCTCGTTGAAGTACGTGCCAGAAAGCCCGTCGGGCTCTCAACGAATCTAACACGGAATACGAATTTCGTGATTTTTTCAAGGAACAACTTTCGGCTGATGAAATCAAAAAGCTGAGCGATATTACATCTATAGACGAGATGTTTGCATGGAAGAGTCCAAGTTCAAAGCCGTTTAGGGAACTTCGCGGCAAAACTACTGACGACGAACTTATCGAGTTGATGGTCGAACAGCCTCGCTTGATCAGACGACCGATATTGACTGACGGCGATCAGATTGTGTTTGGTTTTAAGCAAGGAGCATACGACGAAATGATCTGATTCCATACTTTTTCATGAGGGATGATGAGCCAGTGGCAAAAGCCCATATATTCGAAAATATGGGTGTTAACATGTATATGTGGTTACGGCATAGACGAGTTGATTCGTCACAGTTCGGAGCTAAGATAGTTG
>CAJQSP010000027.1 GCA_905614375.1 uncultured Dehalococcoidales bacterium
CCTCGTTGGTGTTGGAACTAGAGCCGTCGATGACTACGTCTGATGACGGTGGGCCGGTCAACACTACGGTGAATGTTTGGGTCGTCCCTGATTCAGACACTGTCAATGAAGATTCTGACAGGGTGAAGCCTTTAAGAGTGGCGTTCAACGGTGAATCCGGGATCGTCTTGGTCTGGGCGTTCTTTGCAGCGAACGCCATATAGACACACCAACCCGTTGGCACTACGCCAGTAGCTGTGCTGCCGGATTCATCGTAGTCGATTGTGCTGTCCGACCAGCTGGACACCCCGTTTTTGATCCACTTGAAACTCCGATCAGTGTTGACCTGGAATGTGACTGGTTGTGCCCCTGATGCAACGTCGAAATTGAATGCGCCAGTGTTCCATCCCAGGTTTTTGAATGCTGACGTCCTTGATGATGTGTTGCCGTCATGGTCGATCTGGCTGCCTACCCACAACAGGTTATGATGCGGCTTTGTTGAGCCGCCAGATGTGAAATTATTCTTAATGTATGCACCAATGCCTAAACCTGATGCATTCAGTGCTGAGGTTTCGACCACGTAGTGGCGGACAGCTACTCCGTCACCAGGTCGATTAAACTGCCATCGACCGCTGGAGCAAAGTGGCGTGGTATTAACCACTTCGGCTTCGAAACCCTGCATTTCAGCGTCGTTAACCGGTCCGTTGACGACTTGGTATCCAGATGGCGGGTTCGTAGTTAGCGGGGCGTTGCCCGACGCCAAAACACCGTCCGATGAGTACTTCGCGACATAACCATCGGAACTGCCAGATGAGATCACGGTAGCGTCACCCGCCGAAGGGTCGAAATCCATCCAGGATTGGAAGACCCCTGAGAGATATACGTTTCCTGACCCGTCGGTCGTAACTCCATTACCCTGGGCGTGTGAACCCGATGGAAACACCTTTGCCCACTGGTGCACACCTGCAGAGTTGTGTTTGAGTAGGAACGTCTCGTTCTTGTTCGATACGTTAGAAGTGAAGTTGCTCGTACCCGACCCGGAGTCGAGGTCGGCTGTCCCCCGGTAGTGGCCAGTGGTGTACACGTTGCCGGATCCGTCCACAGCGACGCCGAAGCCCTTATCGTTGTCCGATCCCCCGACAGCGAACACCCACTGGGTCGCTCCGTTCGAGTCGAGCTTGATGGTGTACGGGTCATTGTTACTACTACCAAGTTGGATGGTACCCGATCCGGTGTCCCAATCACCGCCTGTTCCTTTCTGGTATCCAGTGGCGTAAACATTACCTGATGAATCCGCTGCGAGACCCTCGATCTTGTCGTGCTCATTGGAACCGAAGTTTTTGGCCCACTCCAGTTCCCCCATGGGGGTGAATTTCGAGATCCATGAATCCTGACCGCCCTGCCCGCCGGATGTACCGCCAATCAACACCGTGCCCGAACCTGGGTCGTAATCACTGGCGATGTTGCCAAGATAGCCGCCGATATAGATACGGTTCGCAGATTGGTCAATCGCGAGGCCGTTTGGTATGTCCATATAGACACCACCCCAGGTCTTGACCCAGTCCACGTTGCCGCCCGGGGTGATCTTGCTAAAGAACACGTCCTGCCAGCCTGCTGAAGTTACGTTGGTGGTGGTTGATGGGTCGAAGTCGACGTCTGCGGTGTCACTGAAATAACCGGTCACGTAGACCTTATTCGACGGGCCGAAGTCCACGCCGGTGGCCTGGTCGTCCCCGCTACCACCCAGCGACTTGCCCCACGCTACCGTTCCATCTGCCTCGATCAATGCGACGTATGCGTCCCAATCGCCGGCCGTTTCAACCGTTGCCAATGACCCGTTATCGCTGTCGAAGTCCATGGTCCCCTTGAAACGACCAGCGACAGCCACGCGACCGTCAGAGGAGACGGCACAGTCGAAGATCTGGTCGTTGTCGTCAGCATCCAGCAGCACATGCCACAAGCGGTTTCCTGACGAGTTGTACTTGGTGACTAGCGACGAGTTTAGCCCGGTCGCTGTCTCGTTTTCGGTTGTTCCAGGGTCGGGATCGACGTCACCGGTTCCCCGAAAATGACCACACGAGTAGATGTTACCGGAACCGTCTACTTGGACGTCAAAAACCGAACCTGTGGATGAACTAGTTGAGTTGATCAGCACAGCCCCGTCGGATGTTGACCATGCGTCTGCCAGAGAGTCCGACAGGATAACGACCATCAATGTTGCGATCAGCACGCTGATAAAGGGCTTCTGGCTAACGTACGTTAGGCGCCTGGCGGGTGTTATCAATTTGCGCATTTTCACGTGGTTCATCGAGTGATAATCATACTTGTGGCATCATTTTTTATGTCGACCTATCGTAAGGATATTAAGCGTAATATTATCCTTTTGAGTTTTCGTTATTCGACAAAATGCAGATGGGAAACAAATTAAATTATTCGATGAAAGTTTCTAAGGTGTTTTTTCTTCCTTTCCTGAGTGCTGTCATTATTTTTTTCATTATCGGATGTGCTGATGGAATTGATGAAGTCGAAACGCTAACGATGGAATCTTCTGAGCAGGTTTCAGGCGAAACAGAGAACCCCACTGAAGCCCCGGCGAATATTGATTCTCCCGTTACTAAGAAGATCGGGATGCTGAGCCCGCGAACGGGACCAATATCTGTTTTTTCTAATCAATATGAGTCTGCTGCTAATCTTGCTATCGACATGTTGAATCGCTCACAGAGCGACTACAACTTCGAGTTGGTTGTAGGCGATTCAGGGTGTGACGGAGCGAAAGCAGCTATATCTGCTACCGAGCTCATTGACGAAGGTGTTGTCGGTATTGTTGGGGCTGCATGCTCTGGTGCGACTATGGGTGCGATAAAGGTGGCTGCTCCTGCCGGAATTCCTATGGTGTCGTATGCAAGTACATCATCGACGATTACCTACGCCGAGGACAATGGATATCTGTTCCGCATTGTCCCTAGTGACGCACAGCAGGCACATGCTCTGGCAGCTGTGATCGAGGATAGTGGAGCAATCATGCCTGCACTCTTGCATATGAACAATGATTATGGCCGTGGCTTGGCAGACGACTTTGAATTGAACTGGGGTACCCAGGTGTGTACGAGAGTGGGT
>CAJQSP010000028.1 GCA_905614375.1 uncultured Dehalococcoidales bacterium
TCGACCAATATCGTCTTTGACTGTGAACATGTCGACCCCAGCGGCGAGTGCCATAGCCATCACAACCATGCCAACCGCAACGAGTGAGTATCGCGATCCCGGAACTTGAGAGCCATAAGCAACAACCCCTGCACCAAGAACCGAAGCGGCAACAATCACGACGAATCCGATTGTTGCGAACCCCGTAAGTGCTAGTGCTGAGACCGATACGGCAACCAGCAAGAACATGATCTGCCTTGTCCAACCGCTCAATCCCGATCCCTGAAGTGGGGCGCTCGTAATACTTGTCAGAACATCAGTGAGTTTTTCTCGCCACATAAACACTAACCAGCTCAAAATCACGAGAAGGAATAGCGCGTGGATAACGATGTATCGCCATAGATCGGTAGTGAACTCGCTTTTGATCACGCCATTGTTGAACAGTTCAAAACTTGAATGGAACGGCAGGAATACAACGTGCCCAACCGCAGCAACAAACACCGCACTTGCCCCGCCAATCACAAGCTTGCTAAAAAACGATCTATTGCTCGCTAACAACTGCCCACCAACCAGGAATCCACCTGCCAATAGGAGTTGTGTCGGAAAGTCCCAAGCATTAATCGCTCTGAGCGACCCGATCAAGACCCCAATCACGAACAGACCTGCCAGCGACTCTGCCCAGTGACGCTTTCGACCAATCCTCAGGTAAGCAGCAATGGACGCAGCAAGCGCTATGATGGCTATAGGAATCGCAATTAAATGTGCGTGCAAATCAGCAAACAGGAACGTGAAGAATGGGAATTCAGTGATCTCATTTCCGGGTGATCCTGGAGTCATCATTCTCGAACTGCGCCAGAAGTCAAAGAATCCGAACGGTTGGTCTTGCAAGAACTTTCGAGAAACACCTTCAACCACTTGCAACAGACCATCGATATTCCCAGCAACAGCCACAAATACAACCGCAGCCAAGCCTGCAAATATCGGAGATTTACGTGACCAAGCGGGAATTCGTCGCGCCCGGAGTGTGAGTTCGGCCAATCCGCTAACAATCGCGTAGACGCCACCTATCGTGAACATAAACAGCAGTGGAACAGCGAGATTATAGGCGACCGACGGAACGATGCCAGTAAACCGAATCAACGTAGCGATCATGAACTGACCAAAGTAGTAGTAGTTCAAATATCCGCCAGCATACCAAGGATCGTACGGCGGGATCGTCGAAGATTTCACAACAGCGTTCAGGTAGGCGAAGTCCATCGGCTTCTCGCCACCCTTCCACGGGTGCCAAAGATCAGGATTCGCCGAACGAATCAGCAAGAACGCCACGTACCCAACCAAAAGCAGCAATTCCATACTTATGAATCGCCGTTTGTTGGAACGTACATGATTAATTAGATCTCGACCCGTCGCTCGCACGGTCAAATACGAAATCACGGTCAAAATAGCCAAAGCGAGCAGAACCGCAAAGAAACTGAAGTGCAGTACGTTCATACTCACCAAAAGCCACGTCATAGTAGCTACTGACAACAATCCAAGCGATTTTGCGAACAAGTACCCACCGTCTGGCCACGGCCTGAATACAACGAACGCTATCGGCAGCATCACGAACGCAAACAGCTGTGCCGCCAAATACCAAACAGCCGGAGTCAACCAGTCGGGCATCCAGCGCAGAAAGGTAATCGAACTCCACGTACCACCAGATTGCTGAATCTCTGCACCTTCTTCCGAAAGTAGAAGACCGACAGCTTGCGGTGGAAACCCTCTCACAGAAGGTCCGGTAGCTCCGATTTCGAATTTCAGACGGAGCGCCGAGTAGCCTTCAACATTTTTGAATACGAACGTTTGCGGATGCTCATATACCGAGAAACTTTCGTCGGCCCATCCGAATCTGGCGGTGAAAAACCCGTTCGAAGGAGGTTCGAATCCCTTTGGAGGACCAAAATCCAACCGTGCGAACGGATCCTCATAGTAGTCGACGCCCAGTCCTCCGACGTAACGACTTCCTGAGTACGCCAGTTCATACCCAAGATCGCCAGAAAACATCTTCCTGTAGAACTCGGAAGTGATTGGATATCGATCTGGCAATCGCGGAATCGTGGCGTACAGACGATTACTCAATAGAACGAAATAGTTCGTATCCGCAAGCAACTCGGTCAGCTTGTCGAACTTTTGACCGCCTTCGTCGTTGTACAACTCGGCTCTGTCATGCATATCGAGGCCGATAACCCCGGGAATACCCTCTTCCCAATGCTCCTGAACCACTTTAGAGCCAGGCGTGGCATTCTCACGTAGATATTGCGAAACATCGTTAAGTGGATGCTGCCCCGAGTACACATTCATGAAGGAAAGCGAATAGTGGGCCGTTAATATCAATACCAAAGCAATCGGCAACGTCTGCAGCCAACGCCTGTTGGGCTGTAGCGATTTGATTATCTCGAACGCCCACCACAACACTCGGGCGCCATACAAAATCAGGAACGGCGTGATCGGCATCATGTACCGCATGAACTTCACGTCAAACCAACCGGTAATCAACAGGTACGGAATCACCCAAGCCAATATCACCAGATCGGCTTTACGTCGAGCAAGCACTCCAGCAATCACCGCGCCTAAAAGACCCAGCCAAACGACAATTCCAAGTACCGGACCAAGTCCCCATGTACCTAGTTGAACCATCTGGTAAATGTATTTAGATGTATCGGCGTACTGTCTCGTGAAAGGAAAATCGACCTCGCCCCTGACCATCTTCCCTTGCGTTGAAATGTTTTCGATGTAAGTCGAAAAATCGAGGAACATGTACGGCTGCGTTACAACCAAAACTACCAATACCACGATTCCCGCGATCACTACGTTCTTGAACGCGAGCCACTGTCTTATCGCAGCCTCACCCGATCCAGCACCGTTTGAGTCGAATCGATCCCCGCTTCTCGATGTCGCATAAATCAGATGAGCTAACACCAAGGCCAATACGAGCGGCAAGACCGAGAATTTGGTCGCTACGGCAAGCCCGAACATGACTCCAGCCAAAATTGAATCACATCTACGTCCATGTTCAGAAACTCGAAGCGAGTAGTAAATCGTGGCGACAATAAATGTCGTCATGAATGTGTCTACCGCGAAGAAATGACTCAACTGAATCTGCTGAACTGCCAGCGCTGATAGCAACGCCGCCAGCACGCCAACGCGATTGCTGAATACAGCACGCCCAATCAGAAATATGAAGAATATGGTCGCTGTATCTGACATCGCCGAAAGAGCACGTCCCGCGTAGCGCAGATCGAACAAGGTCATGTGCTGATACGGAGAGACTGCGTACGAAACGGCTTTGAGTGCGTAGTGCGGCAAGCTACCCCAGTTGAACGACCCCGGGTTCAACGTGCTCAGCCGTGGATCAGTAAGATCACCCCATTGGTCGCCTTCAGGAAACTGCAGGTTGTACACCTGCGAAAGAAATGCCCGTTCGTCAGGATGAAACAGCCCACCCTGATCCCAGTTAATCCCGTACAAGCGCAATGCCAGAGCCAGGAACAAGATCAGTGCCAACGCATAGCGCGTCGAAATTCTCGGCATCCGGCCGAGCTTCGTAAGCGCGTCAGTCCGAGACGGTTCAGAAGGTAAATTGTTGATGATAAAGTCCGATTCTGGATGTGAACCGTCTGCGTGTTCACTCGCGGCGGCATTGTTCATATCTTTCGAATCGAAATTCTGATCTTCATGCATGAAGAGGAATTCTATCGGTGTGTATTAGGCCAGCGCAGCATTTTTCGTGTTTATGGGTATGCAAGCTGCGTCAATATCGACTCATTACTTATAGCAAATCTCAACGATTTTCACGTTTGACCACCGACGCACCCGCATCTACGCTTGATTTGGTCGGTTACACAAACGCGAAAACAACTAACGGAAAGTCAGCAATCCCACTTGGCCACATCTGAAACTCAGCCGCTCGTCTCTAGTGCGTTCGATCGAACGCAGCTTCCCAACGGTCTTAGGATTCTCACCAGCACTTTTCGCCACACCAACGCCGTAAGCATTATTTTCCTGTTTGGCGCAGGCTCCCGATACGAAACTCCTGAACTTGCCGGAGCATCACACCTTTTTGAGCACATGCTATTTAAAGGAACGCCAACCCGCCCAACTCCAAAAGAAATTTCTGAGGTCGTGGAAGGAGTAGGCGGAACGCTCAATGCGTTCACTGATAGAGAAGTTACTGGCTACTGGTGTAGAGTCGCACAGCCCAACTACCGAGATAGCATCGACCTTCTTGCAGATATGACTTTGAACTCGTTCTTCAAAGACGAAGATATCGCAAAAGAGAAGCAAGTCGTTTACGAAGAAATCCGTGCGTCTAATGATTCACCGGGCGCTCGTGTTTCAATGCTCCTAGACGATCTATTGTGGCCAGATCAGCCTTTGGGACGCGACATTGCCGGCTCCGTCGAGTCAGTTGGCGCAATCACTCGCGAACAAATGCTCGAGTATCTCGAAACCCAGTACGTCGGCTCCAACACAGTCATCGCTGTAGCCGGAAATATCGAACACGCTGATGTCGTCGAGCAGATCACCGACGCACTCGGCGGACTCCACGATGGCGAAATTCTTCCAATGTTCCCTCACGAGCCAAAGCATCTAACGAAGCGGGTTGCTCTTGAACACCGCCCTACAGAACAGGCACACATCGCATTCGGACTCGCTGGCTTCTCTAGTAACGATCCCGATCGCCACGCACTTTTAATCATGTCGGTCATTCTTGGTGAAACCATGAGCAGCCGATTGTTCGAAGAAGTGCGTGAACAACGAGGACTCGCCTACGACATCCACAGCGGTACACACTTCTTGAGCGATTGCGGCGCACTGATAGTCGAATCAGGAATCGACCCCGCACGTGTCGACGAAGCGATTCCAGTGATACTCAACGAGATCGGGAAAATGCGAGACGGAGTTACTGAAGCAGAATGGAAGCAAGCTCTCGAACTCACCAAGGGTCGGATGATGCTCCGCATGGAAGAGAGTCGAGCCGTTTCAAGCTTCTTGGGAATTCAAGAGCTTCTTCGTAACAAAGTTGACACTGTCGACGAAATCATTGCAAAGATTTCTGCCGTAACCCGCGAAGACATCAAACGAGCGGCAAACCGTGTCATAAAATCCGAGAATCTTGTTTTGTCGATCGTCGGACCGTTCGAAGACGCAAGCCACTTTGAAGAGATGCTCACGTTCGACTAATCCTTCGACCGGGGTCGTCCAACGCACTGCTCTAAACGTAACCAGGCGTCATTCATTCGGTAATTAGTCATTTTTAATTTATTGAAAATCGGTTAATCGCGTAAAAAAAACGCTAGGGGCAAGCAAATAAACCGGCGTAGCTTTCTAGTCATGTTGACAAGACAAGCACCTCCAACCGACTTCAAGTGGCAAGCAGACAACATCCGTGCTCTGCGAACACACCTTGGACTTTCACAAACTGCGCTCTCCCGAGAAATTGGCATCCGTCAGCAGACGATCAGTGAGTGGGAGACCGCGATGTACGCACCGCGGGGAGCCTCTGTCACGATTCTCACGTTGCTGGCAGTCAGCTCGAATTTTCCATTTGAATCTGAAACCAAGGACGAAGACACAACTCGACCACTCCTCGCCGAGAAATCGTCCCCACGCCCATCACAAGGTCTCGCACCTCGACGACTGGCAGATTCCGGCCCCGTATCTGCACGATCTCAACAGCCAGAACCAGCCCAGAGGTTAACGTTTGAAGCAGCAAAGGCCGCTCAAACAGATCGAAGAACCGGTACTTACAACTCGACATACTTTGAGACACCACCGTCAGCCACGGTTCGTAGACTCGAAGTACCTATGTAACCAGTAGTCGCTATTCAAGCCCGATGACATCGAACGATCCCTGCGGGCGAGGCATGTCACCAACTTAGGCTTTGACACTCCGGTTACGGTGCGAATAGGATTGCGCCACTGATCAATGGAGAGATCTCTTGGCAACGCGTGTATACATTCTCATCGAGACAGCAGTGGGAGAAACCAGTGCGGTTTCGGACGCGCTGAAAGAAATGCCCATGATGAAAGCTGCCGACACCGTAACTGGCCCATTCGACATCATCGCTGTCGCAGAAGCCGACGATCTCTCGACTATTGGCGATCTGATTAGCGACGGAATGCGTGGCATTCCGGGCATCGTAAAAACCATTACGTGTCTGTCGGTTAGACGCTGACGCACCGAGAGTCCTATCGCAATTCAGCGGGCGGACATTCACATATTGCGCTTCGACTTCACCCCTGAAGAAAAAGATTTCAAACGCCATCTAAGCTCATATCTCGATGATGTGCTGCCTACCGATTGGCACGGGCCAGCGGACGAATCACTCGACGATGACTGGAAGCTAAACCAGGACATAAAAAAAGGATTAGCAGAGCGCGGTTGGCTCGTTATGAGTTGGCCAAAAGAGTACGGCGGCTCTGATTCATCACCAATGATGAACACGATCTTCGCTGAAGAGATGGCGTATAGGCGGGCTCCCGGTCACGATCGTTTCGGCACCCGCATGTTCGGACCAACTCTGATGCGGTTTGGCACCGAAGAGCAGCGCAAAAAACATCTCGGTTCGATAGCAAGAGGTGAAATCCAGTGGTGTCAGGGTTATTCAGAACCGAACTCAGGTTCAGATCTCGCCTCACTGCAGACACGAGCCATCGAAGACGGTGATGACTTCCTAGTTACCGGCGCCAAAATCTGGACATCGCTCGCACACCGTGCCGACATGATGTTCATGCTCGTTCGCACCGATCCAGAAGCCGCTCCTCACAAAGGAATTAGCCTAATTCTGGTCGATATGAAATCGCCCGGCGTCGAGGTACTTACGATCGTCAACATGGCAGGCGTACACAGCTTCAATCAGGTCGTATTCGACAACGTTCGCGTACCCAAATCTAACCTGGTCGGCGATCTAAACGACGGATGGAGAGCAGGAATGACAGTGCTCAACTTCGAGCGCTCAGGGATCGACTACGCAGCGTGGGCACGAGCAGCCCTCGAAGAGATGGTCGACTACGTAAATAGTGATGAAGCGCTCGTGACATCGGCTAAGACCGACCCGACAGTTCGTATAAAGCTTGCCGAGCTTCACATGGAGGTCGAAGCAGCACGACTCATGTGCTATGACGTTTCCTACCGGCAGGGCAAGGGCGAAATACCTTCTTCGGAAGCCTCAATGAGCAAAGTCGCCGCCTCTGAGGTTTATCTAAAAGTTCTAGACTATGGCGTCGAAATACTAGGTATGTACGGCGTTCTCGAACCAGGCTCAAACCAGGCTGAGCTTCAGGGCAGATTTTTCAAGATGCGACTCTTCTATACATCGGGTCCAATCCTTGCTGGAACGAACGAAATACAGAAGAACATCATCGCTCAACGCGGCCTTGGACTTCCTCGTAAATAAGGAAAATAGGAACAACTCTTGGACTTTGGACTCACAGAAACTCAAGAACTAATTCGAGCGTCGGCTAGAGAATTCCTTGAAGATCGTTCGGAAACCGACATCGTTCGCGCCGTTGCTAATGGCGATAACGAAGCTATCGCCTCGCTTTGGAAAGACATCGTCGATCTCGGCTGGCCGTCAATTACCATCTCCGAACAACACGGCGGTGCGGGTCTTTCATTCAACGATTTGGCAGTGCTACTTGAAGAGCTTGGTGCGAGCCTCGCTCCCACGCCGTTAGTCGAATCGTCGATAAGTTCATGGGTAATCGACCGCTTTGCCCCAGACTCGCTCAAATCCGATCTACTGCCCAAAATCTCCAACGGCGACATTCTCATCACCACGGCGATAGTCGATCAAAACGCATCGTGGAATCCCGAATCGACAACGGTCGCCGCAACTCGTTCTGTATCAAGCCTCGTAGTAACCGGCGAAAAACGATTCGTTGCCTTCGCTGAACAAGCCACACACGCCCTGACTCTCGTTCGTATCGACAACGAAGAGCCAGCCCTGGTTGCTATTCCAATTTGGAAAGCCGAAGGCGTCGAGCAAACTCCCGTCGCTCACGCATCTGGTGTACCTGTTTCGTCACTAATGTTCAACGAGCTAGAAGTGCCAGTAGGTAACGTAATCGCTACCGGAAACGAAGCAATCAAAGCAGTTGAAGAGCTTACGGCTGCTGGAGGAGTCGCCCGCGCAGTTCAACTCGCCGGACTAGGCAGAGCCGTTGTCGATGCCACCGTTGAATACACATCCAATCGAGAACAATTTGGTCGGCCAGTAGGAACGTTCCAAGCGGTTCAACATCACCTAGCCGAAATGGCAATCTCAGCAAAGCAAGTCAATCACCTCGCTTATTCAGCGGCTTGGACTTTCTCACAAGAAGGATATTCCGTAACCGCAGCGGCACAGGCGAAAATTGCAGCAAGCGACAAAATCGCTGAACTATGTTGGACAGCTCATCAGTGCCACGGTGCCATCGGATTCACTTGGGAACACGACCTGCACCTGTACACTCGCAGAGCACTAGCTTGGAAAACCGACTATGGCGACTCAGCATTTCATAAATCGAAATTAGCAACCGCTATGGGTCTATAAGGAATTTACTACTTATGTGGTGGGCCCCGGTAGAAGAAGAAAATCAGCTACGACATGACAACTGCCTGTTTTGCAAGATTGTCCATGGCGAAGAGCAGTCGACTGAAATCTACTCCGACGATCAATGCATCGCGTTCAATGACATCAACCCTGTCGCAAACGTCCATGTCCTCATCGTTCCACGTGACCACGTTACCTATCTAACAGGCGCTACCGAGCAGCACGAACAGCTACTCGGTCACCTGATGAGAATAGGAGCTCGTGTAGCACGCCTAACCGGTATTTCAGAAGGTGGCTATCGCGTAGCGGTGAACCAAGGAGTAGATGCCGCCCAAATAGTAGACCATCTTCACCTTCACGTACTAGGCGGAGGACTTCTCGACAAGCTTGGCACGCCGCTCAGACCTTCCTAACAAGCGCGGGAAACGCACAAACTTCTAGCTCTAAACGAGTTCGTGTTATTCGACAAGATTGTTTGAAGGGCTAAAGAATTAGTGAGCGTCGGACTCCCGTCCATTCTGTCGGGCACCAGTTACTCGGCATTTAGATTTCGTGAATATCGTCTTTTCTGGATAGCCGCAGCCTTTTCCAACATCGGTATGTGGTCGCTTGTGTACGGCCGCCTATTCCTAATGAGATCGCTAACAGGGTCCGAATTAATGCTCGGACTCGTTGCCACAGCCAATCTAATGCCAGTATTAGTCTTTTCCATGTGGGGCGGCGTCCTCGCCGATCGATTCAACCGCCTGAAAATCGTTCGAGTTACTCGACTCATGTTCGCCGCAGCCACCCTTGCAACAGGCACACTCATCCAGAGCGGATCTATTGAACCCTGGCACATTTTGGCGATATCGGCAGTAACTGGCACGCTTCTAGCGTTCGACATACCGTCACGATCCGCAATGGTCGCTACCATAGTTCCAAAAGAACATCTAGCCGGAGCTATCGCTTTGTACTCCATCGTGTTCGGAGCAGCGGCAATCGTCGGGCCTATCCTGATCGAACCTCTCGTATCAACCTGGGGGTACGAAGGGCTGTTCTACATCATCGGCGCTTCCTACTTGCTCACTGTCGTCACGTTAATGATGATGAAAACTGAAGGGCACAAAGTCGCCGCTACTAGCCGAACGGCAATACAAGGCTTGCTTCAAGGATTCAGCTATCTAAAAAGGCAACGCTCGATTTCATCTGTAATTCTGCTCGGTGTCACGATGGGCTTGTTCGGAAGTTCATTCGACACGCTTCTGCCTGTTTTCGCAGACGAGATTTACGAAACAGGTCTTGATGTTGGTGGTCGCCTACTTCTCGGTGCTGGTATCGGCGGATTAATCGCCACTACCGCCATCACCTTGATCGGCAAACGAGTCAGACCAGCACTCTATCTCCTTATCGCTGGTTTAGGACTTGGAGCAACTCAACTAATATTTTCTCGTATCGACGTAATATCGATCGCCGTGATAGTCGCTGGATTCATCGGTGGCTTCAAGGTTGTACTAGGAACGATGAACACGACAGTAGTTCAAACCCTCGTCGACGAAGAGTTCCGCGGTCGGGTGATGAGCATCAACCAGCTCACATGGGGAGCCTCGGCACTAGGTGGTCTGTTCATGGGCTACATGGCGCAACGATTCGACGCACCAACCGCCATGACCCTCGGCGGAGCTATAGCCATCCTCGCCACGATTCTGGTCGGTCAACGTCTTGTCCGTAGCTTCGGAATCGGATCAACTCCAAGGCAATAACCTGACTCGGCAGAGAATACATAGTCCTCACTCAACCCTGATTAATACTAAAGAATCACTTTCTATGCTTTATCACATCTCTCTCTATGCCCACATTTCCCAAATTGTTGGTTGCGGCTAGCCCTCCTCTATGGGCATAATGAGCGTGTTCACCTCGGGTACAAAGTTGTACTGTCCCCGAATGGTCAGCCCGGATATCAAAAAAACCGGGGTTTCTTGCTGATATTTCTGTGTTGCCAGCTTGAACTATCTGAATAAACACACGAAAGGAGAGGGCGCTTGCACCCGTTTGCATACGTTGCCCCAAGCACGGTATCTGAAGCAGTTGCCGAGCTAAACAAACATGGCGATCGAGCCCGGCCACTTGCAGGTGGAACAGACCTGCTGGTTAAGGCACGAGCCAACGTCTGGGATCTAGATGCCGTTGTCGACATCAAGAACATTCCAGAACTTATGACACTAACCATCAATGGCGATGGTCTCAGTATTGGCGCAGGCGTGCCTTGCTACCAGGTATACGACAACAGCGAAGTAGCTGCTCAGTACCCTGGAATAATCGATGGCACATCGATCATCGGTGGAATCCAAATTCAGTCTCGCGCTGGCCTCGGTGGAAACCTTTGCAACGCTGCACCTTCTGGCGATGGAATCCCGGCTCTAATCGCGCACAGTGCGATTGCAAAAATAGCGAATGTCAGCGGCACTCGCGAAGTTGCTGTCGAAGATTTCTGCACCGGCCCAAGCCGAACGGTTCTCAAATCTGGCGAGCTTCTCGTCAGCATCGAAGTTCCTAAGCCTGCCGCAAATACAGGCGCTGCCTACACACGGTTCATCCCTCGAAATGAGATGGACATCGCTGTAGCTGGTGTAGCCGTATTTGTTCAACTCGATTCTTCGGGTAAGAACTTTGAATCTGCACGAATCGCTCTCGCATCTGTCGGGCCAACGCCTATTTTGGCGTCAGCCGCTGCCGACAGCCTTGCTGGTAAGCCGGTCAACGACGAGACAATCGCCGCTGCCGCTGTTCTTGCTAAGGATGCTGCAATACCAATCACCGACATGCGCGGTACGATCGAACAGCGAAAACAACTCGTAGAAGTCCTCACTGGCCGAATGATCAACAAGGCCGTTGAACGGGCAAGGGGCTAACGCACAAATGACTACTACCTCACCAAGCAAGGTTCACGTAACAACGACCATAAATGGTCAGCAGCACGAATTACTCGTGCCTGGTTACATGAGCCTGCTCGACACACTTCGTGAACTAATTGGGCTCACCGGCACCAAAGAAGGTTGTCTTGACGGCAACTGTGGTGCTTGTACGGTCAGCATTGACGGCCGAATCGTAGACTCCTGCCTAGTTTTAGGCGCAGAAGTAAACGGCAAGAAAGTCGACACCATCGAAGGAATGGCAACTCCAGAGGGTCTTCACCCTCTTCAGCAGGCATTCCTGGAAGAGGCAGCATTGCAGTGCGGTATTTGCACTCCTGGCTTCCTCGTAGCTGCAAAAGGACTACTGGACAACGAACCTTCGCCTACTGAGGGACGAATCCGACACTGGCTTGCAGGAAACCTCTGCCGATGTACCGGCTACGACAAGATTGTCCAAGCCGTACAAAAGGCAAGTGACTAACACGCAATCCCAGATAGCTGTCGATTATCCAAGATTCCCAGAATTCCTAAAATTTTCGGAATTATCTGATTAGTCGGCAGCTTTCAAACTACAGCTGGCCCAGTCTAATTTAGGTACGGAGAGAATATTATGGTCGCAACATTTGAGCCAAAAACAGATTACAAAGTAGTTGGGACACGCCCAATTCGTCACGATGGTTACGACAAAGTAACTGGTCGGGCGGTATACGGCGCAGACGTAAAACTACCCGGATTAATCTGGGCAGTATGCGTTCGAAGTCCTCACGCTCACGCCAACATCAAGTCAATCGACATATCGGCTGCTGAATCCCATGAAGGCGTATTTGCAGTCATCACTGGCGCAGATATGCCTAAAGCCGAAAGCAAGCTAGTCGACCTCGGTGAAGGCAACATCAACTTCAAGTGGGCTTCAAACAAATTGATGGCCGATAACAAGGTTCTTTACCGTGGGCACCCGGTAGCAGCCATCGCTGCTATCGACCGATACACAGCTGAAGAAGCTGCTCGTAAAGTCGTTGTTGAATACGAAGTTCTGCCATCAGTTACTAACGTAATTGATGCGCTGAAAGACGATGCTCCGGTAATTCTCCCCGACTTGGTTGGCGACGACCTCGGTGAAGATATAACAAATACCAACATGGCGGCTCACGTTCGGCACGAGTTCGGCGATGTCGCAGGCGCAATGGCATCTGCAGCTCATACCGTTGAACGCGAGTACAACATGCAGATGGTCCATCAGGGATACATCGAACCACATAATGCAACTGCAACGTGGGACGAAGAAGATCGAATCAAGATTTGGACGAGCACACAGGGTGCATTCCCAGCCCGAACCCAAATCGCCGGAATTCTTCAAGTTGAAGTTTCTCGAGTGAAGGTCACACCAACCGAAATTGGTGGCGGCTTTGGAGGAAAGATTCCGGTCTACTTCGAGCCTCTCGCAGCTCTTCTCTCCAAGAAGTCTCAGCGTCCAGTAAAAATGGTCATGGAACGAACAGCCGTGTTTGAGACCACTGGTCCAACACCGGGTGCTCGAATGATCGTCAAGCTAGGTGCTGACGCCAAGGGCAAATTAACTGCTGCTACCGCCGACATCTGGTTTGAAGCAGGCGCCAACCCAGGTGCCTTCATCGGTCCAGCTGCTATGTGCGTATACGCTCCTTACGAGATTCCAAACACCCGTATCGACGGTTGGGACGTTCTCGTAAACAAGCCAAAGGTAGCTCCTTACCGGGCACCGGGTTCGCCCCAAGTCGCATTCGCAATGGAATCGGCAGTAAACGAACTATGTGAAAACGCTGGATGGGACCCTCTAAATTTCCGAATCGACAACGCTTCTAAAGAAGGAACTCGCCGTGGAGACGGAGTTCTGTTCTCGAAGATCGGAATGCAGGAAGTTCTAGCAGCAGCCAAAGAATCGGTTCACTGGAACGCCCCTATTGGCGACGCTCCAGAAGGCAAGGCCCGCGGTCGTGGGATCGCAAACGGCTACTGGTTCAACATTGGACTCAAGTCATCTGCAAACCTCGCCGTAAACAGCGACGGAACTGTTCAATTGACAGAAGGTTCGACCGACATCGGTGGCTCGAGAACCTCAATGGCAATGCACGTTGCTGAAGTTCTCGGCATTGGTGCACATGATGTTCGACCTACGGTTGGTGACACAGAATCAGTCGGATACACCGATGTGACTGGTGGTTCTAGAACTACCTACGCAACCGGTTACGCTTGCTGGATCGCAGCCAACAACCTTGTGGACGTACTAAAGGAACGGGTAGCCGTTCTTTGGGACATCAATAAAGACGATGTTGAATTCAACGACGGCTCATTCAGCTCTAAGGCTGAAGCTCAGAAGATAATCGGATTTAAGGAGCTCGCCGGTAAGCTCGACGACCTAGGTGGTCCTGCGAACTCAACCGGTAGTGTCGACCTAGAATCGGCTGGTGACGGCTTCGGCATGCACATTGCCGACATCGAAATCGACCTTGCTACTGGCAAGAGCGACATAATCCGATACACCGCTGTACAAGACGTTGGAACTGCAATTCACCCCGCATATGTCGAAGGACAAATGCAGGGCGGATCAGTTCAGGGAATCGGCTGGGCGCTAAACGAGGAGTATTACATGCAGGACGATGGCAAAATGGCCAACTCCAGCTTCCTCGACTATCGCATGCCAACATCGCTTGATCTACCACTAATCGAAACTGTTCTGGTCGAAGTACCAAACCCACTCCACCCTTACGGTGTGCGTGGTGTTGGTGAAACTCCGATCTGCCCTCCAATTCCAGCGATCGCAAATGCGATCAACGATGCGATAGGCAAGCGGCTCTACAGCACACCTATGAATGCAGGCAGCATTCTCAAAGCCCTGAAATAGTTCTACTAACGAACTTGTTCGGGCTAACTGATAAGTAACAAACCGAGTGGCCGGGAATTGGTTTTTCCAACTACCCGGCCACCTTGTTTCCAACAGAATTTTGAACTGGCTCAATAATCGGATCTATTCCCTCTTAGAAAGAGGGAATATCCAATGAGGAAATCGAATGGTCGCAACCTACGAGACGAAGACTGATTACAAGGTAATCGGACAATCACCAATCAGGCACGATGGCCTAGACAAGGTGACTGGTCGAGCTATCTACGGTGGAGACGTAAAAGTCCCAGGCCTAATTTGGGGTGACGTAATTCGCAGCCCGCACGCGCATGCTCGAATCAAGAGCATTGACACTTCTGCTGCCGAGGCAATAGAAGGCGTATTTGCTGTTCTCACTCACGCAGACTTCCCGCAGGCCGATGACAAGACCATTGAAACCGGCGAAGGCACAGTTAACCTCCGACGCGGTCAGTCGAACGTTATGGCCGACAATAAAGTTCACTACAAGGGGCACGTTGTTGCCGCTGTATCAGCTGTTGACCGAAACACAGCCGAAATTGCCGCCCAATCGATCAAGGTTGAATATGAAGTTCTTCCAGCCATCACCAGCGTAGACGCAGCAATGGCCGACGGCGCAGATGTCATTCTCGAAGGTCTCGTTGGAGACCACCTAGGCGAAAACGTCGAGAACACCAACGTCGCTCGAGTATTCCGACATGAGTTCGGTAACGTCGAAGACGCATTTGCAAACTCCGACCTCGTTATTGAACGAACAGTTGAAATGTCGATGATTCACCAAGGCTACATCGAGCCGCACAACGCAACCGCAATCTGGGCGCAGGACGACAACCTAACCGTTTGGTCCAGCACACAGGGTTCGTTTGGTGTTCGAAGCCAGGTTTCTGGTCTACTCCACATGCCTGAATCTAAGGTTAAAGTTAACTACGTTGAAATCGGTGGTGGTTTTGGCGGAAAGACAGTCGTTTACCTAGCGCCAATTGCTGCGCTGCTTTCCCGAAAATCGGGTGGACGCCCAGTGAAGCTGGTCATGGATCGTTCATCTGTATTTGAGGCTACTGGTCCAGCACCAGGTGGCAAGATCCGAATGAAAATCGGTGTGAACAAGGACGGCAAGATTCAAGCTGCCGACACTGATCTCATGCTCGAAGCCGGTGGATTCCCAGGATCAGCAGTAGGCGCAGCAGCACTCTGCGTATTCGCTTGCTACAACCTTCCTGTATCTCGAATCACTGGTTACGACGTTCTCGTAAACAAGCCTAAGTCTGCTGCATACCGAGCTCCTGGCTCACCGCAAGCATCTTTCGCTATCGAGACTGTAATCGACGAAATCTGTGACGAACTCGGCTTCGACAAGATTCAGTTCCGACTAGACAACGCTGCTCACGAAGGCACACGCCGTGGTGACGGAGTGCAGTTGAACCGAGTTGGTCTTGAAGAATGTCTCATTGCAGCTAAAGAATCCGACCACTGGAACTCACCACTCGGCGACGCTCCTGCTGGCAAGTCGCGTGGTCGTGGTATCGCCTCTGCTTACTGGATGAACGGTGGCGGTAAGTCGACTTGTGACCTGATGCTTCAGGACGACGGCACAGTTATGTTGAACGAAGGTTCTGCCGACATTGGTGGAACACGAACTTCTATCGCCATGCAGGCTGCTGAAGTTCTCGGAATCCCTGTTGAGGATTTCCATCCTTCAATTCCTGACACCGAGTCAATCGGATTCACAGGTGTTACCGGTGGATCTCGAACGACTTACACAACTGGCCTAGCCGCTTACAACGCTGCGCAAAAGCTTGTTGTTGAGTTGAAGAGCCGACTTGCCGACCTCTGGGAGACCAGTGCCGACAAAATCGACTTCAACGAAGGTACGTTCACGGCGAACGGCGACTCGATTGGAATTCAGGAACTGGCTGGCAAGCTCGACCCAACTGGCGGTCCTGCCACATCCACATCATCTGTAAACCTTGCCGAAGCTGGTAACGCTTACGGTGTTCAGATCTGTGACCTCGAAATCGACCTCGCTACTGGCAAGACCGATGTTATTCGATACACAGCTGTTCAGGACGTCGGAAAAGCAGTTCACCCTCAGTACGCTGAAGGCCAGATTCAGGGCGGAGTTGTTCAGGGTCTTGGCTGGGCGCTAAACGAGGAATACTTCATCACCGATGATGGAGCAATGGCCAACCGGTCGTTCCTCGACTACCGCATGCCAACATCGCTCGACATGCCTATGATCGACACGATCATGGTGGAAGTTCCGAACCCTCTTCACCCTTACGGTGTTCGTGGAATCGGAGAAGTTCCGATTTGCCCACCGCTTTCTGCCGCTACACAGGCAGTGAAGGAAGCAGTCGGCAAGTCTTTCTACTCTCTTCCAGTCAAACCTGGTCGAATCCTAGAAGCACTTAACGGCGACTAATTAGTTCTATCGAATCAGATTCAAACAGGTCGTATTTGACCCAAAACGATCTGAAAGGGAGGTAAAAATGGCAACGGTCTTCCTCCCTTACGCTCTGCGCAAGTACGCTGATGGCGCAGAGCGGGTAGAAATACACGCCAAGACTCTTGGCGAGCTTGTCGACAATCTTGAAGCTGCCTACCCCGGCACAGGAGATCATCTTATTGAGGATGGTCGACTCAAGCCGGGGCTGGCGGCAATTGTCGGCCACATGGCAACCCGGAGAGGATTGCTACAAAAGTTAGAACCTGATACCGAGGTTCATTTCATCACCGCTATTTCCGGCGGATAATCGTAACTCATCCGATTCAACTCTAGATTGTTAGGGTTCGTAAGAATTTATCGAGGCCTGTTGTGCATCCTATTTGTGTATAAAATTGCAATCTGCGATACGGAAACATCGAATACCTACGCCAGAGAACAATTCATGAGTAACGATCACCCTAAGTTCGATTTCGAAAATGGTGCACTACTAGATGCATCCTGTAAGCAAGTGATCGCCGATGGCGTCAGTTCAATGCTGAAGACAGTTGGCGACCGTGTTGATGTGAAGGGAACTGCCGACACTCCCAAGCGTGTCGCTAACATGTACGATGAAGTCCTTTCAGGCTATTCGATCGACCCGGTCAAACTACTAAACGGCGCTATGTTCGATGTCGAGTATGATGAGATGGTTGTTGTGAAAGACATCGATTTCTATTCACTTTGCGAACATCATCTGCTCCCGTTCTATGGCAAAGCTCATATCGGATATCTTCCGAACAATAAAGTCATCGGACTTTCTAAAATCCCTCGACTCGTAGAGATGTTTGCCAGACGTCTGCAGGTTCAGGAACGAATGACTCAGCAGATAGCTTTCACTATGGATGAGCTAATTCAGCCATCTGGAATTGGCGTGGTTATCGAAGCACATCACTTATGCGCCGCCATGCGAGGCGTTCGAAAACCCAACACAACGATGACAACCAGCGCCGTTAGAGGACTCTTCAAAAAGAATTCCTCAACACGTGAAGAATTCTTCAGCCACGTTCGACAGTCGTAATTCCGAGTCGAAGATAACTTTTATATGGATACAAACGGAAAAGTAGCCCTTGTAACCGGCGCCGGTAGAAGAGTTGGACGTTCGCTCGCTCTTGCTCTCGGCGACGCCGGCTGCAGAGTAGCTGTGCATTACGGTAAATCAGAAAAAGACGCCCACGAAACTGCTGCATTAATTCAGTCTATGGACAGCGAAGCTATCACTGTTCAAGCCGATCTCGAAGATCCTGCTCAGGTCGAATCGCTCGCCGTTGCGGTAGAAGAGCAACTTGGGTCTATCGATATTCTTGTGAACAACGCATCAATCTTCGACAAGATCGAACTCAAAGACATTTCCGTTGAAGATTGGGATCGTCACTTCGCCATAAACGCTCGAGCGCCGTTTCTACTAGCCAAGGCGATGCAGTCGCAACGGTCGTCCGACTCACCAGGCAAAATCATCAACCTCAATGATTGGCGCACAGCCCGTCCAACCAGGTTTGCTTACGGCATTACCAAAACAGCCCTCTCGGGGATTACACGAACACTGGCACTATGTATGGCGCCTAACGTTCAAGTAAACGAAGTATCTCTCGGAGCGATACTTCCTCCAGCCGACATTCCGCTCGACCGCCCAAGTGGCGAAATACAAATCGATCTCGGACCTGCCGGCCGAATGGGAACGCTCAACGAAGTGGCCGACGCAATGATGATGTTAATACAAAACGACTTCATCAATGGCGAAACAATCAACGTCGACGGCGGACGACACATTCAATAAGTGGTGGGTGGCATTGTTACTTTTTCTAGCAATAACGTATCCATGAATCTCAGGTATTCACTCAATACAACAATGACATCTTCTTCCGACAACTCCCCGCAACTAGACACCGTGCGTATCGAGCGACTTCAACTCGATTGCATCATCGGCATTAATCCGTGGGAACGACTGACCAAGCAACGGATAACGATCGACATAGCAATGAACGCCGATTTGTCAGCTTCCGGTGAATCGGATGCGATCGAAGACACGATTAACTACAGAACCGTATCGAAAGCCGTAACGGCTGAAGTGGAAGCATCGAGCTACGGATTAGTAGAGGCCCTTGCGGCACGGGTAGCTGAAATTTGTCTTGAAGATGAAAGAACACAGTCGGTAGAAGTAACCGTGCGTAAACCGGGAGCAGTACGTAAAGCTTCCGCGGTTGGCATCATAGTTAGGCGAAGTCGTCAAAGCCAAATCTAGAGACCAGAACCTGACAGCAATCGTCTAGGTCGCAGCCTGACCAGAGATCACTCGGAATTCGCTCTCGGCGTTACGAACACGCGCTTTTAGTTCGGACAATTTATCATCGTAGACACCCAATTCTTGGACCTGCCCAACAATTCCGAGTGCGCTATTAAAGTCTGATCTATACGCATAGTGACAAGTCCGAACCGGTGAACAACTCCGATTCTCGCGAGAGGACCCTAATCCTAGAGCTCAATCCGAATAGGAACTAAGTTCAAAAAATTCATAACACACAACTAATAGTGTTTCGTAACTGCATAGCCACTAGCAGTTACGACGTTAAACGAGTTATAACTAAGTTACACCAGAACGCCATCAAAGCTATTCCGTTAGCTTCGATGAAGGTGCAGAACCAACTTTGGCAGTTGGTGGTCCGTCACGTTTTCTCAGCGGTACTTCTCTAATGAATACGGTCGCAATCACGGCGATCACCACGAAGATGAATGCTAAGAAGAAGACATCGCCAATAGCAGATGCCAGCGACTCTCTTATCGCTTCGAAAACGCTATTTCCTAGCGTTACTCCCGATTCACCGTTCGCCGCGAACGCATCTTTCAAACTTTCCGATGCACCTGAATTGATCAATGCGTTTGGATTGCTTGTGATCTGTTCGAACAGCTGCGGCGGCACTACTTGGAACGCCTCCGCTGGCAAGTTCTCTTGCATGCCGTCTTTGAACTGGCGAACCATGAACGACCCGAACAACGCCAGACCAATCGCTCCTCCAACCGAACGGAAGAACTGCGCTGACGAAGTCGCTATGCCGAGATATTGCTGAGGCACACTGTTTTGAATTGCGATTGTGTACAACGGGAACGATGTTCCAAGGCCAAATCCCATAACGACAGCGGAAGACAGCGCGTAAGCATGAGTCGTCGTACCGCTCACACGGCTAAGGAAGAACATTCCAGTAGCCATGATCGAAACACCTACGATGCCTTGAAGGCGGTAATGTCCACCTGTCCGTGCCAGAATCTGGCCGCTTATCGCAGCACCAGCCACGATACCCAACATCATCGGAGTCAGGAAGCTACCACTTGCCGTTGCTGATGCTCCGAGAACGCCCTGGAACAGAAGCGGCACGAAGAATATTGCACCAAACATAGCAAGCCCTGTGAATAACGTGACGAGCAGTGCTACTCCAACGATTCGGTTTTTGAACACTGCCAAAGGAAGCAATGGTTCGGATATGCGAGTCTCATAAATACCGAATACCACCAGGATCACTCCACTGAACGCCAGAGAGCCCACAACAAGAGGATCTGACCACTCGTATTGGTTGCCGCCCCATGAGAGTCCTAGAAGCCCAGGTACGATCGCCAAAACGATCAATACAGCTCCACCAATATCTATCTTCCTCTTAGGCCCATATTTTTTTGCGTTAGGGAACAGCTTAATAAATAGTGCGATGACCGGAATTCCGAGTGGAATGTTCACAAGGAAAATCCACTGCCACGAAAGCTGATCGGTAATAAACCCGCCAAGTGTTGGTCCAAGTACCGAGGAAACACCAAACATCGCCGAAATAATACCCATGTACTTCGCACGCTCGTTAGGTGGGAACAAGTCGGCGATTGTCACAAATGACAACGCCATAATCATTCCGCCACCAAGCCCTTGAACACCTCTGAACACGATCAGGGCATTCATAGTTGGCGATGCCGCAGCCAGAGCCGATCCAACCAGGAATATGACAATGGCGCCCACGAATAGCCACTTGCGACCATAAACGTCCGATACTGCCCCAATAATCAGGACAACCGAAGTCGACGCCACTATATAAGCGGTCGAAATCCACGTGAAACGGTCGAAGCCATCAAGATCAGCCATGATCTTCGGAATCGCAGTCGCAACGATCGTCTGATCTAGCGACGCGAGGAACATAGCGAACATCACACCTATCAATGTCAATTTGATTTGACGCGGGGTGAGACCTGGATCTTTCCAATCACTCTGAAACGGAGCGTTTTTAGCTTCGTCCAATGCTCAATTACCTCTGTATCTCTTGTTTTGAGAGATCAATATCTATACTGAAATGGGGGTCATTTGAGAACCTATTATGACGAATCTTTAATCGCTTCGAACACACGTTCCGGACTCATAGGAAGCCGAGTCATACGAACATCGATAGCGTCGCTAATGGCGTTTCCAATAGCAGCAGCAGGAGGAATGATCGGCGGTTCGCCGACTCCCCTGATCCCGAACGCTCCGTCATCGGCTGGAGTTTCTAGAATTACAGTGTTGATCATCGGCAAATCCAGAGCCGTCGGCATCCGATAGTCGAGGAACGAAGCATTTCTCATCAGCCCTTTATCATCGTAAACATACTCTTCAGAAAGAGCCCAACCGATGCCCTGAACAGCTCCACCCTGCATTTGGCTCTCTACCTGTGTAGGGTTGATGCACTTGCCTACATCTTGGAACAGAGTGAAGTCGGTCAACTGAACCTTCCCCGTATCGGGGTCGACCTCGACATCGGCTACTGCCATTGCGTAGCCGTTCGCCGGTCGCATGCCAGGATCGTTCGAAGCCGTGGCAACAACATTGGATCCATTTTTCGTTACAGCCGCTCCAGCATTCTTGAACGACACCTTGGAATCTTGGTTGTCTCGAGCGTAGAAATATCCGTCCTCGTACTCGACAAACTCAGCTTCAACGCCGAACCGTACAGCCATCTTTTCTTTCATCTGCTGAATCACGGAAGTTCCAGCTTTGTATACGGCCTGACTCAAGGTTCGAGTGATTCGAGATCCGGCTGCATTTCCTGTGTAAGGAATGCCCTCGGTGTCGGCAGTATGGACGTTTACCTCTTCAGGCTCGATATCGAGGGTCTCCGCAGCAACCTGCGCAGTTCCTGTACGAATACCATGCAAGTCGACCGCTCCAATCGTTACATCGACTCCACCGTCGTGGTTGACCATGATACGTGCACTTGAAATCTCGATTCCGCACGGCCACCAACCGATTCCAACTCCACGACCTACCGGCCAACCGTTTTCGCTCTTCTTGACGGGTCGGGTGTACTCATCCGACGCTTTCACCACTTCGAGCATCTCGACGATTCCGATACGTGTGTACTGCTCGTCATCGACGTTTGTGTCGCCGGCCTTAGCGGCGTTCTTGATTCGAAATTCGATCGGATCCATACCGATGCCACGAGCCAAATCGTCCATAGTCGATTCGCCACAGAAAGTAGCGACAGTTGCACCCGGTGCTCGATACGCAGCGACACGTGGAGCGTTGGTCACAACGTCATACGCGTCGACCTTGGAATTTTCAGGCTGGTAGCAGGCGAATATCGTCTGCATGCCTCGCAAAACCGGGGATCCCGGGAATCCGCCAGCCCCGAATACCAGTCGGGATTGTGCTGCCTTGAGTACGCCGTCTTTGGTCGCGCCCATCTTCACGGTTACAACCGCGCCCGATGCCGGGCCAGTCGC
>CAJQSP010000029.1 GCA_905614375.1 uncultured Dehalococcoidales bacterium
GGTCTGTCGGTGTCTATCGAGAAATATCTTTCAAATGTCATAGAGACAGTCGCAGCTATCAAAACTATGTCCCATCCTCCTGTTGTCGTAATCGGTGGAGCCGGGGTTAACGAACATTCGGTTCTAGAGGCCGATTTTTCGAGTGCAAATGCAGTCGAAGCTATCGATTGGGTGCAAGCTCGATTCAATTTGAATGCTTCTTCAACAACTATCGAAGTCATGCTTTCGGAACTAGGAGACCGAATTCAGTCATTGCGGAAAGATCAGGGCTTGAGCCAACAGCAACTCGCAACTGAATCCAATCTAGATCGAAGTTACATCAGCGCTGTTGAACATGGCAAACAAAACGTCAGTTTCATCACGCTTAAGAGAATTTCAGATGCACTAGGCATTGGTGTATCAGAGCTGATTTCAAGCTAGTCACATTCTCAACTTAGGTTCAGAAAAACCAACCTTTGCAATTTGATTTCAACAGTCAAAAATACGTCAAATGATTGATTTCGAAGGGAATCCAATTTATGAACACTCAAAATGAAATTGTCGTTTTGTCAGGTTCCACAGGCTACGTAGGACAACTTATATTGAAAGGGTTAGCTGAACGATTTAAAGAGGTTAGATGCCTGACGAGATCGCCTCAAAATCTGATAGACCTGCCTGAAAACTGTCGTGCAATGAAGGTGGATCTTTTAGTCAGAGATGAGATTGAAAACGCTATGGCAGGAGCGTCAACTGCGTTCTATCTTGTGCACTCTCTGGACGCATCAGAGGATTTCGAAAAACTGGAATACGAATCTGCACGATTGTTCGCCCAAGCGGCATCCAAAAACAATTTGCAGAGAATTATCTACCTCGGGGCATTGGCGCGAGAATCTACTGAATCATCGCCGCATATGAGGAGTCGCCATAGAGTTGGTGAGATTCTTAGTGAATCTGGCGTGACTACCATCGAGTTTAGAGCTTCGGTAATTATTGGCTCCGGAAGCATGCCATTTGAATCGATTCGAGCACTGGTCGAAAGACTCCCTGTAATGATCACTCCTCGTTGGGTAAGACAGCCATTACAACCTATCGCTGCAAGTGATCTGCGCGCCTATCTATTACGGGCTGTCGAGATTGAAAATCGAGAAAGTCGGATAGTCGAAGTTGGTGGCGCTGATGTTGTGAGCTTTATGGACGTGATGCGTATTTACGCAAGTAAACGTGGTCTAAAAAGAATCATGATCAACGTACCTGTCATTTCACCCTCGCTTTCAAGCCACTGGCTAAGGATAGTCACACCTGCGCACTATCAAGTCGGCAGAAGAATTGTCGATAGTTCAATTCACGAATCAGTAGTAGATCAGGCCCCACAACCGGATTTCGATATTCCCGTTTTAACCACTGAGCAAGCGATCGAACAGGCTCTCAATAACGAACGCGAAGAGCTGAAGTTCATAGATCGAATAGAAGAATCAGACTCAATGAGTTTGAAGGTTTATCGATCACAATTTGGAACAAGGTTTATCGAGCAAAGAATAATAAAAGTTAATGCAAACAAAGAACAGGTAGCAGGAATTCTATATCGTATCGGGGGGCGGTACGGGTGGTATTGGGGCACTTGGTTATGGAGACTACGAGGTGCGCTCGACAAGTTGGTAGGTGGGATTGGTTATCGTAAATCCACTCATTCGAAATCTCCGAAAGTTGGTGACACTTTGGATTTTTGGACAGTGGTCAGAGCAGATTCAGATCGCCTGACGCTCGAAGCAAACATGAGATTGCCTGGTGACGCCATATTTGATCTCAGAGTAGAAACAAGTGCTGAGGGAAGGAGCGCAGACACTAAAATTATTCATACTGTCGCATTCAACCCAAAAGGCCTGCTTGGGTACATGTATTGGTTTGCACTTCTGCCTATCCACTCTCTCGTATTTAACAAAATGGTCTCTTCTATGGCATCGAAGGTCGAAGCTACGGTCCGAGAACATTAGCCGCAACGCTATTTTGTGCGTTAACTATTAGACAGCAACAGTTCACTCATGAGTGTTAATTAACCAGTTGTAACCTATTACGAAGACTTCTTGGAATAGGATAGTTTTTTGTTTAAGTACTGATCGCTAGCTTCGCTCGAAAACGCTGTGCCAGTCGTCTTTTATCGGCCACGTTAGTTGATCTTCTATGTCATCGTGATCTACGTAAGTGACCCTGACGTCTTCAATGCTTTTTCCGATAACTTCGATATCAACTAGACCAAGATTACGAAGTTCCATCGCGTACCTGAGGTAGCCGACTTGTTCAAGTTTGTATCCCATTACTTGAAGCCCAACCACGTCAGCGGCAATTCCATGGTGAGATGCAACGACAACGTTTGACGAAATCTCGAAACCGTCGATTGGGCCGTTTCCTTGCATCCCGATAGTTCCATCAATAACTGTGAGATCGGGAACCACATGCTGGGCCATCTTTGCGAGCGTCAGATTTATCGCCTTACTGCCTTTGTGGATCTTTTTCTTCTGCTCAACTCCAGAGAGCGTGCCGACAAGTATGTTTTTTAGACCCAGAGTGACAACGACGTTGTTATGAGTCTTCATAGGGCAAACCGAAACAACGTACGACTCTGAGAGCCGTTTAGACATATAGAGGGTCTGAGGATTCAGGTGGTCGTCGAACGCCGGAACCGGAATGCTGTCATCGGTGTTGAGATCCATGAACTCGATTTTGTAGTCGTTTGCCAGATCCCGATAACTGTAGTTGTCAAAACCGGAATCAGGTGTTCCAAGAGCTGGTCCAACGGCAATTACAAATTCATTGACGCCTTTGCCGGAGAGATATTCGAGAGTAGCGCGTGTTGCGTCGACGTGAGTTGCAGCAAGTTGGTTCATTGTCGTAACGAAGTTCGGTTTGACCATTACTGGTCGGTCAGGAATGAGTATGTCGGAATCGATCAATTGTAGAGCCTGAGCGACGCCCTTTAGGCGATTTTCTGTACTAGCGATACTGACTCTAATCAAAACAACTCTCCATTACTTGAACTTGAGTTCAACTGGCAATGTGGTGATGATATCTGAATCGAAGTCCGGTTTTTAGGTACCGGATTAGAACAATCTAGTGCTAGAGTGCGCAACGGCTTATATTCACTACGATCTAGGAGATAAAACGTGCAGTACAAGTCACTCGGAACGACCGATATAAAGGTTTCGGAATTCGCCTTGGGGTGTTGGCCGTTTGCTGGCGGAAAAGTTTGGGGGGCCCAAGACGACGACGTATCTATCGCCACTGTCCACGCTGCTCTCGATAAGGGAATCACGTTCTTCGACACTGCTGAGGGTTACGATGACGATTCGCATTCGGAAGAGGTTCTTGGTCGCGCTCTAGCCGGACGTAGAGACGACGCGGTAATCGCAACAAAGATTAGCCCTCCGCATTTAGTGCCTAATTTGGTTGAACAGACCTGTGATGCCAGTTTGCTAAAGCTGCAGACCGACTACATTGACCTATACCAGATTCACTGGCCAAACCACGATGTAGCCGTTGAGGATTCGATAGCTGCTCTGTTGAAGCTTCGAGACGCTGGCAAAATCCGGTCGATAGGTGTCTGTAATTTTGGCGTCCAAGATCTAACTGAGGCGCTCGAATCTACCGATATCGTCACGAACCAACTGCCATACAACCTGCTTTGGCGTCCGATTGAAGTCGAAATTAAACCGACGTGTGTTGAAAACAACATCGGACTGATCTGTTACAGCCCACTCGCACAAGGTCTTCTCACCGGTCGCTACGGCTCAGCTGACGAAGTTCCGGATGGTCTTTCTCGTTCTCGATTGTTCAACGACAGACGTCCACTTGCGAATCACGGTGAAAACGGTTGCGAGACCGAAGCGTTTGACGTTATCGCCGAAGTTATTGAAATTGCTTCTAAACTCCGAGAACACCCAGCAAAAGTCGCCCTCGCGTGGGTTCGTTCCCGTCAAGGTATTACTTCATTGCTTGTTGGGGCACGATCACCAGATGAACTCGATCTCAATGTTCCTGCATTTGAATACGACCTGCCGCAAGGAATTACCGACCGACTTACGGCAGCT
>CAJQSP010000030.1 GCA_905614375.1 uncultured Dehalococcoidales bacterium
CGGTATCGAAATTTCTGGTCTTGTTGAAGACTACGGTGGAGTTATCAGCCCTCGAATGCGACAGCGTGTTCAGTACCTCCCTGTTCTAAAGAACGGTGACGTTCACTCGAACGTATACCCAATTGACTGGCCGTTGCCTACGGTGGACACATCGTCGTCACGACCTGGTTGGGGTGTTGGTTTCGAGTCACAGGCTGGTGCTAAGTGGTTGTTCGAAATTCTTGGTGAACAGGACGCTAGCGTCCGAGCCGAGAAGCACCTGACTTGGGTTGACTACAGCATGTACTGGCTGCAATATGCCGGTGTGTTCCAGGTTCCTAAAGGAATCGTTGTAAACAGCCGAATCAAGTCATGGGACGGCTACCAGCAGCACTATTCAAACGTGTCTGCTAACCCTGAGTTTATCGTTTTAAATAACTCCGGTTTTTCGGTACAGACTGATCCTGCGTTTGAAAGAACTTTCCGATTGACTGGCCCAAGGCCGACTCCAATCCCGATGTTGATTCCCTCACCCACTCCGAGTCCCACTCCCGCTCCCTTGGTTTCCGGTATATCTCCACTTATCGAGCAAGGTCAGACAAATATCGAACTAATATCCGGGCAGGAACAGCTATTAGAAGTTCCAACGGATCAATTCGATGTTGTTTCAGCGACATTTAGTAAATCTTAAGGATTTGTTGTTGATTTCGGAGTTCGTGTGGGAATGCCTTGGTCTGGCACAGAGATAGAAATTAAGATTAGCGATGGATTAGCGAATGGGAAAACCTTAGTGGCTGTTACTAGACGACATAAACAACTTGGAATTATTTATTGGCAAGAAAATGTAGTTTTTGCGTCATCCAATGACTACAAAATTGAATTCCAAACTGTTCGCCGTCTTCCAGATGAAGTCACCGAGTTAGCTTTGTGGATAAATGGAATCGGCTATTCCCTTTCGGATGTACCAGCGATAAATTTTGACTTTGAAACATTTGAAAACGTCACTCTTTTCGTCAACTCAGAAAATAAAGTTATGAACACCGCCTCAACCCCGTATGTTTCAGTTACGAACTTTTACGTTCACAACGATGGAAATGTGTTAATCCCATAAAACTCTTTAGCGGTTCCAGCGAGAACCTTAGGCTTATCAAAAATTACGAAATGTAGAACTTGGTCTGACTAAGCATTTAACCCATAATTTTTGGTATATGTCCAAGTTTCGCTCCATCAGTTACGAAATTGGTGGTCGATCTTGTCAACGTATCCAAGAGTGATAACCAATCGGTGAATCAACAGAGTTTTTTTCTAGCAGATTAAAGTGAACTTATATCTGAACAGGTGTGCCACCGTCGACGTGGATGATTTGGCTTGTGATGAAACGGGATTCTCCAGAAACCAGAAACAGAACCAGATTTGCCACATCTATTGGGTATCCCGGACCATCGATCATCTGCATTAGCTCGAACATTCCTTCGAACGCGTGGTGTCCGCCATCAGCATCTGTGATCGTCCCGCGTGTGGCACCAGGAGTCATAATTTGGCCGGGGCGGACGCCGTTCACTCTAATTCCGACTCCGCCGCCGATTCCCGCCATATAGCGAGTCATGGCATCGACACCGGCTTTAGCTGCCCAGTAGGAAGATGAAGTGGAACCGAATTTTTCATGCATTTTCGGGCTGGTACCACGAGTTGCAGCCACGGACGACATGTTCACGATAGCCCCACCGCCTGCTAAGACCATATGCGGCCATACGGCCTGACTCATATAGAGCGTGCCGTTTAGGTTCGTATTAATCACCCGAGTGAACTCTTCGCTAGATTCATTCGGGAAGTTCTCTCGTCCGCCACCGCCAGCGTTGTTGAAGAGAACGTTGATTTCGCCATACACACCCGCCGCCTGCTCGACAGCTCTATTCACAATCGATTCGTCTCCAACGTCACATGCGATGAATGTGGCCTCACCACCGGCATCTCGGATAGCAGCTTCGACAGCTTTGCCTTGGTCTTGCCGGCGCGCCATGATGATGACTTTGGCACCTTCTTGTGCGAATAGATGTGCCGTGCCTTCGCCGATACCGCTATTTCCGCCTGTAACTATCGCTACCTTGCCGTTGAGTCGATTCGCCATATTCGATGCCCCCCATGGTTAATTCGGTCTGCCGTCTAACATCGATATTCTAGGCTGATCCGTCAACTGATGAGTTGATTAAACTAGAAACTATCAATCAGACCAGAACTTCCCAACGGTTGCTGCAATTCATCACAAGGCGAATGATTCCAGAAACTTTGGGTTCCAGGGTATCGACGGCATCATTCATGTTCGGATGGGTTATTCAATTCGCTTGTCGACGGCCCATGTAGCCGCTCAACCAGCGAACCTGGTCCCGTCGTTGTAACTGTCTAGTTTCTAGGTGCTGATAGCGCAATTTAGAATCGGATTTGTGCGTAATTAACGATCGGAGTTTTTCTTTACCCATCGCAGTAATGTCGATAGGTGTAGGATCAACCAATTGAAATCTGTTGTGAGCCTGATCTCATCGAGTCGACCATTTTTCTTGACGGAGTTGGACAAAGTGTCTGATTGAGCCGAATCACCAACCGGACTAGCTAACTTCGATTGCGGTTACGTGGGGTGCGTGGATGCGGAGTGACGCTGTGAGGAATTGGGTCACCATTTCGAGTGAAGGCACGCACTCGGGGCATTCTTCGTTCACGCCGGGGATGTACTCGATTTTCAAAATTTCATTATCAAGCATCGGCGTTCCGAGTGTTCCACCTTCGGAAGAGACCATCGTTTGGATTTGTTCAAGTACGAAATCCACCTTGGCGTCTGATGTGCTTTCAACCATGTGCTTAAAGTCTTTCGGGTTGCCTGCGAACTATTTAACGACATTCTACAACTGTTAGTTGGGCTTCAGATCAGCGAGTGCTTTATCGATCGTCGGTATATCAAATCCTGATAGTTGCTGATCGCCGATAATGGTAACCGGTGTCGAATCGAATCCTAGCGCAATCAATTCTGCACGCCCTTCGAGATCGGTCGAAACGTTTTTCACAATGAACTCAACTCCACGGAGTGAAAGGTACCCTTTCACCATTTCGCACGAGCCTCAGTTATTTGATGAGTAGACGATGATTTGCGACATGATAGGAAATGTTCAGTGTTGGCTATCGAACGCCATCTTGCGGAGCGTAACCAAGTACTTTCTTTGCGTGGGCGTTATCCCGGAAGAGCTTTCTGTTGTCGGATGTCGCCCAGAAAATATCGAATTTTAAATCGACAGGAGCTTCGATAATTTTCACTGTGAGTTGCTGGATATCTCGGTAACTTGACCAGTTCGCTTGGGCTCGACCGGGTCCCGCTTTGTCGATCGGACCGCAACTGCTAATGCGCAGATTAATGACTGAAAGATCTGAGGTCAACGCGTAGTAACGACCTAGGTCCTCACCAAACAACTTGGTCACGCCGTAAAGGCTTACCGGCTTCGGCTCGGAAAACTCATTCACCATCTCCCATGAATCGGGTATTTCAACATCTTCGGTTGAAACTAGAGATTTATACGGTTCTTCGAGTTCGTAGCCGTTCGATGTGGCACCTGAGCTTGTGAGAATTACTCTTGCAACGCCAGTCTGTTTCGCCATTTCTAGTACGTTATACGAACCGATGATGTTGTTTTTCAACATCGAATCCCAGCCGGCGTTCATCCCAGCTTCACTGCTCAGTCCGCCATCAGCCGCCAAGTTCAAAACAACGTCGATTCCCTCGAAAGCCGGTCGGAGTGATTCAAAATCAGCTATGTCGGCTTTGAACACGCGCTCTGGCGGTAATCCGTCGACGCCACTTCTCGATAGAGCACTGATCGTATATCGCTCTTCAAGGGCAGGGCGTAGTGCTTGTCCAACGATACCGTTCAGGCCGGTTACGAGCAGATTAATTTTGTCTGGCAATGTGGAATGCTCCGCTGGAGTATGCGATTAATGAAAGTGAACTGATTGATCAGACCAAGATTATTACCCAAATAGCTGCTGCTAATACAAGCGAAACCAAAACTGCGGCCGATCCGTAATCTTTGGCAGTCTTGGATAGCTCGTGTAGTTCAGGCCCGATTCGATCAATAGCGGCCTCAATAGCTGAATTGACGAGTTCGATTATTACGACGATTGCGAGCGATCCAATTAGCAGTGCCCGTTCGACCCTGATGTCGGTGAGTAGGAATGCAGCAATCGAGCCGACAATTAACAGAACGACTTCCTGTTGGAATGCCCGTTCGGACCGCAAAGCATACGATAGCCCGTTAAGTGAGTTGCTGAACGCTCTTATGAGCATCATTGGATTGAGAAGTTGAAATAGTTGCATGGATGTTTTGATCGAACAATGATTGAGCCTGCGCAAGGCTATCAACAGAAAGCGGAATTACGAGACTCGATTTCTAATCCATCGGGCCAATCCAGCCGGTTACACCGCCGTCTGCGAGTAGTTCACTTCCGGTCACGTATTTGGATTCATCAGATGCCAAGAACAGAATAGGACCTGCGATATCAGACGCATCGGCAACTCGTCCGAGTGGCACTCGCTTGGCGAGTCGCTCGCTCCATTCATCGTCGAATGCGTTCGCAGTGAACGGCGTTAACGTCCAGCCCGGAAGTACTGTGTTCACTCTTATGTTGTCAGCCCCGTATTGAACCGCTGCTGATCTTGCAAAGTGGGTCATGCCCGCCCTCGAAGTGGCGTACGCATTCGCCCCATCACGTACCACTCTGGCCATCATCGACGAGATTAGAACGATTGAACCACCACGACTACTCCTCATGGGCTCGATTACTGCACGGGTGCCAAGAAACATGCCGAGATTTGTAACGTCCATTACTCGTCGCCAAGTATCGACTTCCGTGCTGTCGATGGTTTTCCCTGTATCTGGAATACCGGCTGCCATAATCATGATGTCGAGTCGACCGTGTAAGCCAACTGTTTTGTCGACAGCCACCACCCAATCATCCTCGTTAGTAACGTCCATATGAACGTAATCAGCAGTTAGCCCCGCCGATTTCATCTTCTGGACCGACCGTGTTCCTGCCTCATCGTCGATGTCACCGATCACCACTTTGCCGCCGTCGCGAGCGATCTTTAGCGCCGATAGCCCAGCGAATCCAAGAAGGCGATCTTCATCGGCGTTGGCACCACCAACGACTAGTGCGACTTTTCCTTCGAATCGATTGCTCATAGTGAATCTCAGATTGGTGGGTGAAGATTGTGGAAGTCGGTCGCACGTTCGAATGCATCGCCTGCACCAATTAATAGCGGTTCCGAGAGATGATGGCCTGAGAACTGTAGTGAAACTGGCATGCCGGTGTGATCAAGACCACATGGCAGGGCGATAGTTGGCAACCCTGAGAAATCGAACGGCACAGTGAATCTGCTGTCCCACGGCTTTCGGTCGGTGGGTATTGGGCCATACAGACCTTCAGGTGAAACCGGGTACGACGCTTTTGCGTTCGAGGGCCCCGCGAGAACATCGATGTCACGCATAGTATTTCTCAGCTCGCCGTTCATTTTCAATCGTAAATTGTGAGCGTTCGCGTACTCTGTGGCAGTGTGAGCCGTGCCGTTTTCGAGCCATTGTCGGAAAAACGGACCGTATTCGTCGGCACGAGACGGATAAGTATCAGCGTGTGCCGCGGCAGCTTCTGTTGAGCAGATGATTGGCCAAGCTGCCATTGCCTCTCGCATGATCTTAGGCATCTGAACAGCGACGATTTCAGCGCCAAGCGATTCCATGATCTTAACGCCATCGAATACTGCTTGAGCGAACGACGACTCCATGTCTTCAGTCGCATATGCTTCGTCCCAGCCGATCTTTAACCCCTTCACGCCTTTGCCGACTTCCGACAGCATATTCGGTACTTCGTGAGGAAGTGACGTTGGGTCGTTTGGATCGAATCCTGAGATCGCCTGAAGCATGATTCCTGCGTCGGCCGCCGAGCGAGTGAGTGGGCCAACGTGATCGAGCGATTCAGCAAGATTCATGACCCCGTGGCGAGATACGCGTCCCCACGTCGGTTTAAGTCCGACCGTCCCGCAAACCGCAGCCGGAAACCTGATCGACCCGCCGGTATCACTACCGAGCGTTCCATAAGCCAGCCCTGCCGCAGTTGCTGATCCGGAGCCACTTGAAGAAGCGCCAGCCCAGTGAGATTTCCGCCAAGGGTTTTCCGGAACGTTGAGCTTTGGGTTGTAGCCGCCCATCGCTCCTTCGGTCATGTTGAGTTTGCCAAGCAAAACCGCACCCGCTTCACGAAGATTCGTGACCACGGTCGAATCTTCCACAGGAATGTTGTCAGCGAAAACCGCCGAACCGCCCATCGTTCTAATACCAGCCGTGTCATACAAATCTTTGACAGCGATCGGAATGCCGTGAAGCTTGCCTCGATACTTACCGTTGGTTATCTCTTTTTGAGCTAGTTCGGCTTGTTCTATGGCCAGTTCGCTGGTGACGGCAGCGTACGACTTAAGAGTGCCGTCTAGTGCTTCGATACGGTCGAGTTGCGACCGGGTTAGATCAACAGGAGATAGTTCACCAGATTCGATAAGTGGGGCAAGTTCGGAAATCGTTTTGTAGTGCATTTGTGTCGGATCTTAGTCCGTATAGCGGAAATAGTTTTTTACGTGGTGTCGATACACCCCTAGACCGGAGGAGTAGGAATATCTCGACGAGGACCGAGTCGGGCAGGAATAACAGGACCGCCGTGATTGTGTCGGCTGATGGTATTCAATTTAGGGCGGAGCGTGAATCCCGGATTCTCCCAGTCTTCAACTTCGCACCGTTCAGACCACTCGTTGTAGAACCGGATCATTGCACTAGCGCGTTCTTTTTCACCGTTGATCAGATCGTTTAGTTCAGTTCGGTCCGCGGTGATGTTGTAGAGCTCCCAAACTGCTTTCGAGTCTGGATCTGACGGATCACCTATCTCGCTTACCAGCTTCCAGTCACCGATACGGACAGCCCTGTTGCCTTCATGCTCCCAAGCGATTGGCTGATCTCGCTTCCAATCTTGCCCCCTCAAAACATTAGCGAACGACTCGCCTTCTGCCGGTTTAATATCCTTGCCTTTAAACGTAGTCGGGTAGTTCGCCCCAGCGATGTCGAGCAAAGTGGCGTTGATATCTATGATGTGGGCAGGATTATTGAAAATCGCTCCTTTGTCGGCTACGCCATCGGGCCAGCTAATGATGAACGGCGTCGAAATTCCGCCTTCATGGGTGAAGTGCTTAAACAAGCGAAAGGGCGTGTTGTTCACGTTTGCCCATGAGATATCAACGCTCGCAAACGTGTCTGCTGGTCCCGGTTCAATCGACGGCGAGTTGCCAGTTCGCACAACGCGCCCATCGACGGTCGGGTAGTTGTAGCGAGAAGGGTCGGGCAATGGCGTGTCTTCTGCCAGCAGTTCAGCGCAGCCTCCATTATCGGCGAGGAAAACTACGACAGTGTTGTCTGCCTCACCCGACTCTTCGATTTTTGCCATGAGTTGCCCGATCCCACGATCAACCTGCTCGACCTGCGCGGCATATACCGCCATTTGGACATCTCGCCATTCCTTGTCAGGCGCTTCGTCCCAAGCAAGGACTCCGCCGTCCCGAGGCGATAGTGTCCAATCAGGATCAACAACGCCGAGACCTCGCTGTGATTCGTGTCGGTTTAGGCGGGTTTCATCCCATCCTTTTAGGTACTTACCGCGATACTTTTCGATATCTTCTGGTAAAGCGTGGAGCGGCCAATGTGGAGCTGTGAACGCCATGTACAGAAAGAACGGTTCGTCTCGATGCACAGCATCATCGACAAACTGTGTCGCCTTCGAAGCGATAGCGTCAGTGAAATGGTAGTCGGTTGTCTCGACGCTGATACGGGTGGTGTCGTCCATCAGCATGTTCGGGTTGTAGTAGCTGCCGCCACCCGAGAGAATGCCGTAAAAACGATCGAATCCACGTCCTTTGGGCGAAGGGTATCCGAGCATGTCGGGATGCCAACCGTCGGGCAGATTTCCTTGTTCGCCACCGACGTGCCACTTGCCTGCCATCAGCGTTCGATAGCCGGCAGTTTTTAGAACCTCGGCAATTGTCACGCAGTTGTCGTTCAGGTAGCCCTGATACGCCGGGACACCCAAATTATTGATCATGTGCCCAATGCCTGCCTGTTGCGGATTCAGTCCCGTCAACAAAGCCGCACGTGAAGGACAACATCGCGCCGAGTTGTACATCTGGGTGAACCGAACACCTTGACCTGCCAACTTGTCGAGATTTGGAGTGCGAATCTCCGATCCAAAACTGCCCAGATCAGACCAGCCCAGATCATCGGCCATTATTAGGACGATGTTCGGCTTCTTCTGTTGTGTTGTGTTGTTGTTTGTCTTTGGCGAAGACTGAGTCATTTGTGTATTAGATCCTTGCTCACAGCGTATTCTGGCAGCATGTTGGTCGAACATTCGGAACTTTACTCTTGCCCGAGGTTGCCTGAGCGGGAATACACCGATTCCTGTGCTAAGTTCAGTCGATCAAAAATAGCGGCAAGCGCTGATTAATAGATGTGGGTAAAAGGTAAAAATTTGGCTCAGCAGTTTGATTGCATAGTGATTGGTGTCGGAGGAATGGGCAGTTCGGCTGTTCATAATCTAGCGAAACGCGGCCAAAAGGTTCTCGGACTAGAGAAGTTCGATATTCCTCACTCTGAAGGATCTTCTCATGGCGTAAACCGGATCATCCGACTCGCCTACTACGAAAACCCGTCGTACGTGCCTTTGTTGAGGCGAGCGTACGAGATGTGGTCTGAGATCGAGACGATTGCTGGCGAGCAACTGCTATACAAAATCGGCTCGATCGACACTGCGCCTTCAGGACACGAAGTTTTTGAAGGATCGCTCGAATCATGCTTGCTTCATGATATTCCGCACGAAGTGCTGAATTACAATCAGATCAACGATCGATTCCCTGGCTACGAAATGCCGCAGGGTCAGATGGGTTTGTATCAAGCCGACGGAGGATTCGTTCTCTCCGAACGATCGATAGTTGCTTATGTGAACGCCGCCGTAGCTGAAGGTGCTGAAATCCATGCTCGTGAATCTGTAATCAAATGGGAACCTGAAGGCAGTGGGGTTCGCGTATTCACCGATAGAGCGGAATATACCGCAGATCGACTCGTAATTACCGCTGGTGCTTGGGCCGCTGGAATGGTTCCTTCTCTTGAAGAAGTTGCCGTTCCCGAACGGCAGGTGCTTGCTTGGCTTCAGCCTACTGAACCGTCGCTATTTGCCCCTGAGAACTTTCCCGTATTCAACGCTTACTTCGAAGAAGGGCGTTACTACGGCTTTCCTGTGTTTGGGATTCCGGGATTCAAGATAGGTCGGTATCACCATCTCGAAGAGGTGACTGATCCTGATCACATGGAGAGAGAAGTAACACAGGAAGATGAAGACATTTTGCGAGCTGCAGCGTCGCGCTACTTCCCTAAAGCTAACGGAACGCTGATGACGCTAAAAACTTGTATGTTCACCAACACGCCAGATGAACACTTCATTATCGACAAAATGCCCGGAATGCCGCAAGTTACGGTAGCGGCTGGCTTCTCAGGTCACGGATTCAAATTCGCAAGTGTTGTAGGCGAGATCGTTGGTGATCTCGTGATCGCAGGCGAAACAACTCACGATATCGATCTACTGAAGATCGACAGGTTTTAGGCGGACAAACCAGCTCTGCACGCAACTATTTCCAAGGCACCTCGAGGAGTTCTTCACCCCAGTTAACCGGACCGTCGAACACGCTCTTCACTGTCGACTGTTCCTTAAGGTTGCATGCCGTACTTTCGGTAGTACTCGATCGACTTGGCAAGATCGTTAACACTAATGTCGGTGTGATCGACACCGAGAAATTTCATCAGGAGTTCCATTCATTCTTGAAGTTCGAAATCAAGGGGGGAGTCTATGCATATGTTTCAGAATTCGCCATCGGTGTTATCCTGCCGCCGAACAGCAATCTCACTTCTTAGTGAGCAAAATCTCTGGGGAGGTCTCGAACAATGCATCTACTTGAAGTCAACAATCCGGTAGCAATACAGCGCGGTGTTCTCAACGCGGTTAGTGCTAGTAATCGACCGACGAGCCTTGATGACAAAACAGTTGGACTGATCTGGAGTGGCACCCACGGCGGCGATATCGCTCTGAAACGGGCAGGCGAGATGCTGCAAGAGCGCTTCGAAAACGTCAACGTGAATTTCTACACAGGCGGGAACTATCCGACTCCACCTGCGATCGTGCAGCAAGCAGGCGAGGAGTGTGACGTCATCATTGGCGCCACAGCCGACTGAGGAACTTGTGCGTCGTGGATGGTCCACGACATGATTGTGATTGAAAAGATGGGTAAGCCCGGTGTTGCCATAGTTTCTGGCCGCTTCGAGAGTGACGCAGTTGCGAGTTCTCGTGCGTTTGGAATGCCTGACTTGCAGTGGATTGTCGTTCCACATATCTACAGGAACCTTGATCCTGAAACCTGCCGAACCCAAACCGAAGATGCAATCGACGATCTAATCGGCAGCCTTACTTCATCCATTGATGCCCGAGAGAACGCTGAATCGACCGACACCCGTCGTTATGAAGGCGAAGATCGTCACGACTCGATATTGAAGATGAATCAGGAATTCATCAATGAAGATCTCGGCGATGGCCTTTTCTTGCATCCGGCAACGAAAGAAGCTGTCGACGAAATGCTCGCCGGCACACATTTGCAACCACAGCATGTTGTGTGCGATATGCCACCCGGTTTTGGTGTCGCGACTGTCGAGAAAATCGCTATCAACACTGTCATGGCTGGTGCTAAGCCAGAACACCTACCGGTTGTAATAGCAGCGGTAAAGGCGTTGTCTAATCTCGGCGGGCAGGGTGGAAAGTCGTTGTTGATGTCGACAAGTCCTCAGGCCCCACTATTGATCGTCAATGGGCCGCTCACGAAACGGCTTGGGCTCAATCCGGGGAGTGCACTGGGGCCCGGACGAGACAACCAAGTCAACACGCTAATAGGACGTGCGTTCGCTTTGTGCTTCCGCAACATCGGACATTGGTATTTGAACAAGATGGATATGGATACGATCGGAACCTCTCGAAAGTTCATACAGTGCATTGCGGAGAATGAAAATGCTAGTCCTTGGGATGCATTCCACGTGGATCAAGGTTTTGCTGCGAACGAGAGCACTGTCAGTGTTTTCGTTACCGATGGCGAACTGGATGTACAAGATCAAGGGAATCACACGGCTGAAGGACTGCTGAAGAACCTTGCGTATGGTTCCACCTTCGGGACTATGAATCTTCAGAGTGCCCGCAGTGGCCAAGAACGCCTAATACTGATGCCTCCGGACGTTGCTCGACCTGTCGGCTCCCAAGGTTTTTCGAAGCAAGAGGCAAAAGAGTTCATTCACAAACATGCAAACGCCAGCGTTGGGAAGCTGATGCAGTACATGCCACTTGAGGGCGAAGCAAGAGTTCACAATCACTGGAAATGGTTAGAGAATCTAACAGAAGATCAACTCCTGGAAATCACTGTACCGATCATGAACGATGCGAACGACTGCTACATCCTTGTCGTTGGTGCCGATAGAGCCAAGACTGGGGTGTTCCCATCGGGACCGGCTCCAGTCACAGAAGGAATCGATCAGTACATGGCCTGAAACGGTTGGATCTCTCGAATATAGATTTGAAAAACTAAGGATTGGCACCTGAATAGGATTCAGCATCCCATGTGTCGTGACTAGCATTCACCAACCCGCTTAGGATCGATAAACCTCAATGTTTATCTCCCACTCGCGATATGAGGGGCGGGCGTATACTCTCGACGTCCCGACAAAAAAACCTTTTCGATTATCGCCGATCTCTACGCCGTTTTACGCGTCGAACGACGAAGCGAGGCCAGCCCGACGAGTTCTTCTTCAACCAAACTCACTGCGAGTCAGATTGCACGTCAGAAAAGAGGCGTTCGCTCTCGAATCACCGATTCGGGACCTACTGGTTCAGATGTTTTGTGGCGAATAGTAAAACTTACACTCGCATATCGATGGCACTTCGGTGTAGCGATTTTTTTCGCGGGGACTACAGCAGTTATTTCTCTGTTCATTCCTCGGTTGCTCGGTAATGGTGTGGACGATGCTCTTTCGATAATCAAGGGTGAAACGGTATCTAGAGGCGAAATCGAATCGTTGTTGTTGAGAACAGCGCTTTTGGTGATTGTGGTATCAGGATTACGTGGAATCACCGGTTTCGCTCAGATGTTTCTTGGGGAAACGTTGAGCCAACGCGTATCCAATCGCTTGCGAATGCTGTATTTCGACAAACTTCAGGTGCTTAGCTTCAGTTTCCACGATCGTGTTCACACTGGGCAACTAATGTCTCGTGGACTCTCCGATATAGAAGGCGTCCGCATGTTTGTGCAGTCAGGACTAGTGAGTGTAGTCAGAGTTGTGGTCGTATTGATTGCCGCCGGCATATTTATGGTGCAGATCGACTTGCAACTAGCGCTGTTAAGTCTCAGTTTCGTGCCATTTATGGTTTACCGGAGTGCAAGTCTGCGTCTCCAATTACGAATCACGTGGCGAAAGATACAAGATGCACTCGGGGATCTGACCACGACCATGCAAGAAAACCTTGCAGGGGTGAGAGTCGTTAGGGCGTTCTCGGCTCAAAAATATGAAGAGTCGAAGTTTGAAGTAACTGCTCGGGAAGTGGTTGGTCTACGAATGAGTGCCGCTCGAAATCACGCCCGGGGCGGTGGATCTATTTCGTTTACCTTCCTCATCGCTTGGGCTATCGTTTTGTGGGTGGGCGGCGAGAAGGTAATTAGCGGTGATCTGACAGAAGGACAGCTAACGCAATTCTTCTTCTATCTCGCACTTCTACGCTTTCCAGTTCGAATGCTCATTGGGATTGTTAACTCAACCGCGCGTGCTTCTTCTGCTGGCGGAAGGATTTTTGAGGTTCTCGATATACCTTCGGAGATCGCAAACGACTCAGATGCAATCCCATTAGTAATCACCAATGGCGTTTTGCGGTTCGATAATGTTTCATTTAGCTATGGCGATGTTCCAGCTCTCAGCGGAATTAGTTTCGAGGCTAGGAAAGACCACACCATCGGTATCGTCGGCGCCCCCGGAAGTGGTAAAAGTTCGATTGCCAACCTTATTCCACGGTTTTATGACCCGACGTCTGGCACTGTTTCGATTGACGGAATTGATCTTAAATATGCGACGACCCTTTCGGTTAGGCAGGCTATTGGACTTGTTGAGCAAGATCCATTCCTGTTTGACGGAACGATTAGGAACAATATTCGCTACGGCGATGTAAATGCGTCAGATGAAAAGGTTGAGGCCGCCGCGAGGATTGCCCAAATACATGATTTCATCGCCGGTCTGCCTTTGGGCTACGACACTGAGCTAGGTGAACGTGGTGTTGGTTTATCGGGCGGGCAACAACAGCGAGTGGCAATCGCACGAACCCTTTTAACTGATTCGCCATTTTTGGTGCTAGATGACTCGACATCGTCAGTAGATGCTGGAACTGACGCACGTATGCGTCAGGCCCTCAAGGATCTAACTGAGAGTCAGACTACGATCATCATTGCCCACCGGCTTGGATCGCTGCAGCACGCCGATGAAATTCTGTTGCTCGAAGATGGCCAAATAATCGAACGGGGTAATCACGACGAGTTGTTAGCCCAAAATGGTCACTATAAACAACTATGGGATCTTCAGCAGGGTCGTGGTGTGGAGGAGAGCGAATAATGGCTACTTCTTCAAGCAAAAATCCGCGAACACAACAACCAAAGCGACAAAGGCCAGCGAACGCTAAAGAAGAACACTCGAATCTGAACGAGTCTGATGAGGAGATGTTCGCACAGCTCGACAGTACAGTTTTCAAGCGATTTTTCTACTACGCTTCACCGTACAAAAAAGAGATGCTCGTAGCCACGTTAGCGGTAATCGGTTTTACGTTGGCAAATCTTGCTGTACCTCTGCTTGTCAAATTTGGCATCGACAGCGCTATTGGGAATGAAAATTCAAACCTCCTGAGAATAATTGCCATTTCAATGGTCGGAGTCGCTGCGGTCTACTGGTTCACGCACTACTTGCAGAACGTGCTGATAACAAGAGTCGCTCTTACGGTGCTTTATGACATCCGAGCCGACATGTTTCTTCAACTCCAACGGTTGGCGCTGTCGTTCTCTGATAAAACTCCAATCGGTGCGCTGATGGCGAGAATGTTCGGGGATGTGGGAGCACTCCAAGAAATGCTCGAATCTTCGATTGAAATCATTGGTGACCTGCTGACTCTGGTCGGTATCGTCGTGATTTTGCTTTTGCTAGATTTCCAACTAGCGCTGTTCACTCTTGCAATTGTTCCAGCGTTATTCCTGATTCGTGTGATTTGGCAACCATTCGCTAGACGCGCATTTTTGAGAATGCGTCGAAACTCATCGATAGTAGGTGTGTATCTCGATCAAAACGTAACTGGTATCCGTGTTGTTCAAGCGCTTAACAGGCAAAAAGAAAATACCGGAATAATGGGCGGTAAAATAAGTACTTTCTTCTGGTCATCAGTGCGTGCATCGCGACTCGGTGGAGTGCTTATGCCTACGGTCGAATTGATGACCGGTACTGCTTTGGCGATCGTATTGATTGTTGGGGGCGGACGAGTACTTAGCGAATCGATCGAAATCGGCACGATGGTTGCATTCTTGCTTTACGTCCAAAGATTCTTCGAACCTATTCGCACTTTGACTATGCACTACGCTGCACTGCAACGAGCCGTTGCTTCAGGTCACCGTATATTCGAGTTACTGGATATTCCGCTCGATATCTCCGATAAACCAGATGCCAAATCAATAGGTGATGTGGATGGAAGGGTCGAGTTCAAAAATGTCACGTTCGGCTATGACGCTGAACTGCCGATTCTGCACAATATTAGTTTCGTGGCTGAACCCGGCCAGACAATAGCTTTAGTCGGCCCCACCGGATCAGGCAAAACTTCGATCACGGCACTAGCTCACAGATTTTATGACGTGCAAGAAGGATCTATTTCAATAGATGGGCAAGATATCCGAAATGTAACTCAGGAGTCGATCGGACGTGTGATGGGCATGGTTTTACAAGAACCATTCCTGTTCTCAAAATCTGTCTTGGAGAACGTCCGTTACAACACCGACAATGCAACCCGTGAAGACGTCGTGTCTGCTTGTAAGATCATCGGTGCGCACGACTTTGTGATGCAACTCGACGACGGCTATGACACGACTCTAGAGCAGCGTGGCTCGAACCTGTCTGTCGGGCAGCGTCAACTGTTGAGCTTTGCTAGGGCTTTGGTCGCTGATCCAAAAATACTTGTATTGGACGAAGCAACTGCGAATATCGACAGTTACACCGAACGAATTATTCAGGATGCACTGAAGAAGCTGCTTGCGGGTCGTACAGCATTGGTTATCGCTCATCGACTCTCGACGATTCGGAACTCGAACGAAATAATCGTCGTGCAAAATGGCGAGATCATCGAAAAAGGTACTCACGATGAGTTAGTTTACGCAACCGGGCTCTATGCTCAACTGTGGGAAACGAACTACACGTCGTTCGATGACATAGCGGACAATGCTGACGACATGACTAGTGCTCCGGTTAGCAGTACCTAATCGCAATCGTTCGTGTGCAAGCCGATCACGGCCTATGTCTTCGAAACCAATGGCATTAGAAGCCGTGACGGTTTTTCCGAATTGTGGAACACGGTCTGCTTGGCGATCTTCAGTTCGGCATCAGACCAGAAATCTTTACCAGTGTTGTGATTTCTATCGAAGTTAGGGAAGTCGGAGCTCGACACATCAAGCCGCAGACTTTGTCCCGGCTGTAATTCGATTCCTACTGGGTTCAGTTTAATCGTGTACTTATATGGAATGTTTGGCTCCAACAGTATTTCTTCATCGAATCCATCACGGTATCTAGCTCGCATAACTCCGTAAGTGAGATTTACTGCCAGTCCGCTCTTTTCTACGACAACGAGCTTGGCTGTCCAATCAGTATCAAGGGCATCTGAAGTCGCCCACAATTCCAATGCAACAGGGCCTATAAATCTCGTTGGCGATTCAAAGGGTTCAGTTTGGTACACCAATACGTCGATTCGGCTGTCCAGCGGCTTTTGGTCGCGTGGCATCGCCTGAGCATCAATATCCATCACGCTCATTACAGGATCGCGTGGATCGTAGGAATATGTATCGGGGTTTTCCGAGGATGGCTGGTATTTAGACAACGAGCCGTCGCCGCGCGGAGTGTTGGCTAAACCGTTGCTATGCAGGTAGTACGGTACCGTTTCAGCTCGGTTTAAAGGCCACTCGTTTTCGAACGTCCACTCGTTCGCTCCGAGTATGAACAGCTTTACCCCAGGTTCAGTGCCAATTCCGTCATCAATGCCTTTGAACTGGTAGTCGTACCAGCGCAGTATTAGGTTCTCCCATGTTTCTTCGGCCTGCGGACCGTAATCGATTGGTCCGAGGTCTCGATTCAGCGTGGTCATCATGTGTGACCACGGCCCGACGACCATTCTGTGCTGACCACGTAGATGCTCCGGTCCATTGGTTTCTAGGCCCGTGTACTGGTGAACCGTGCCGATTACGCGATCCCACCAGCCGGTGAACATTCCTGCGGGTACGTTAATTTTTGGGTGTACAGCGTCGAAGTTCCACATCTCGAGATTTTGTTCTTTGTAGTACACCTTGAGCTGTGGAGTTAAACCTGAGAACGGTTCGTCTGGCATGTCGCTGAACGGCAAGTACCAAATCCATTTGCCACGTTCGATGGAGCGCCACTGATTTACAGCATCGACCGGAGACTGTGGCCCGTGATTTGCACCCGATCGACGGCGCATATCTGCGGCCATCATGTAGGTCCATTCAAGCCTACGACCGGTTTCGAAAATACCGAAGTTCATGTCGAGCGATTTCGTACCCATTCCACTGGCGTGAATCGCTTTGAGTGATGGTGGTTGCAATTCTGCCATTCGCCACGATGTCCAAGCGTCGTAGGAGTGGCCCCAAGTGCCGATTTGGCCGTCAGAATGTTTTAGATTCGCTGCCCACTCAACCGTATCGTACCCATCTTCGGCGTCTCCAGTGAGTGAGTTTTCCATGAACTGCCATTTGAAGTCGCCTTCGGAGTCGTATCGTCCGCGCATGTCCTGGCAAATCACCGTATAACCACGTTCAGCAAGGTTGCGAGCAGTATGGATGTACCGAGGGTTGAGTTTCCAGTAAGGCGTTCTGAGAAGCAATACGGGGTGCTGCCCGCCATCGTCAGGACGATAGATGTCTGCTTTGAGTACGCTGCCATCTCTCATCTCTGCTGAAACATTGTCCTGAGTTATTAGGGAGGTCAATATGGAAGCGCTCGTTAATTGCCGATATGGATTGATTGAGTGATTGCGAAGCGTAACGAACACCCGAAGAAATGTCATCCTGAATTCAAATTTCGACGATTCTCATAACTAACTGTCCTCATTCGCTTCGGAGGAAGACGTGGACGAGATTGCAACACACTACTAATTCGTACGACTACCCGTAGAGCTAACGAAGTTATCCTTCCTCTCAGAGTGGAATGGAGTTCGAGGGTAGGGGATTGCGATGCGGAGTCGAGTCATCTTTTTACCAGCGTGATTAACGCCAATTTGCCGCGAAGCTGAGTCGTTAGACGACGATGAAACGTAACGAGAGCGACTAACAAGACCAAGTCCAGTGCCACGCATCCTTAAGAAGCTAAAGATTGAGACGCGCTCTACGGCTAGCCTGAAGATGGCCTGTGTCCGAGAGGTTTCTGCCCGGTGAATACTCTCTAACACACTGCCAACTCGAAAAAGCAGGTTTTGGCAAACGGGCTTAACTAAAAACACCGTCTGAGTAAATGCACCCAGGCGGTGTTTTTAGTTATTACGTAATCGGGGAATAGGCCACTTATACAACTCCGTATGTGACCAGACCGAATATTTGGATGGCTTACCTGCCGAAGAAGGACTTGCGTGACTCGTAGTTCGACTTCACGTCGATCAACACAGTCTTACCTTCATCATTCAACTGGCGCGCTTTCATGATTGCAGGCCCTAGTTCCTCTGGCTTCGAAACAGGCAGTCCAACGCCGCCCATGCCTTCAGTGATCTTTGCGTAATCACCTTCCATGAAGGAAACGTCGTGCTGCTCACGAGCAGTAGGGAACCCGCCTGGGTAAGTAGCCATGCCACCGTTGTTTAGAAGAACTGTGGTGATAGGCAGACCCATTCGAGCTGCAGCAGCTGTGTCGGTACCCGACATGCCCCATGCACCGTCTCCCATGTAGTTCAGGCAGAACTTGCTAGGGTCGGCGAGCTTCGCACCGATCATTAGCGGGATACCGAAACCGAGGTGAGTCGTTTTACCCCAGCCGATGTAGCTGTTAGGAGAAGTGGCTGTGTAGAACGGAACCATGCAGTCACGAGGCCCACCAGCGTCGTGTGTTACGACACTGTTATCGTGATCGAGGTTCTTGTTGATCTCGTTGATTACTCGGTATGGGTTCAGAGGAGCTTCATCGGAATTGAGAATTGGTGACCATTCAGCCATCCACTTCTCTCTAACAGCGGCGATGTGTGATGCAACTCCCGTGTCACGTCCACCCTCGCCGATCTGAGCCTTTACCTCTTCTATCAGTGCCTGAAGAGTCAGCTTAGCGTCACCGATCAGACCAATGTCTGACGGAGTTCCCTTGTTCACGTCTTCGTTATTGATCGTGTTGTGGATGATCTTCTTGCCAGCCGGAACCTTGCGTGTGTAGCTGTTATTCGAAAGGCTTGTACCGATACCGATGATTACATCGCTCTCAGTGATCCATTCGTACGCCGGACCAGTTGTTGCGCCACTACCAGCGCCAAGCGCGAGCGGGAGTCGCTCATCGTATCCCGACTTACCTTCCATAGTGGTGAACACTGGAATGTCGGTAAGTGTTGCGAACTCAGTGAGTTCAGGAGAAGCCTGAGACATTAGAACACCGCTGCCTGCCCAGATCATAGGGCGATCGGCTGCGAGCAACATCTTGACGGCATCTTGAATATCGGTCTTTGACGGAACTGACTTGCTGGCAATCGGCGACTTATAGTCGAGAGCGTCAGCAGGTACTTCCATTGCACAAATATCGAGAGTCATTTCGACAACTACGGGACCACCGTTACCGTTACGGAGCGCCTGGAACGCTCGTCGCATCACATCTTTGATCTGTGATGGCGTATCGATGGTTTGAACTGACTTAGTCACACCAGACCAATTGTCTCTTGCCGAGAAGTTTGGGCGCACGTGTCGTTGTTCGAGCGGGTATCCGCCTGGCAGTACAAGGATTGGAACATTGTCGCCGAATGCCTGCGACAGACCACCCATAGAGTTTTCAGATCCTGCTGCGTGCTGCATAGCAACAACACCGAATTTATTGCCATTGTGCATTCGGCTGTAGCCGTCGGCAGCCATGACGGCGCCGCGCTCATGCCTGAACATCACAGGTCTGATTCCTGCTTTCGACGCTTCTTCGATCAATGCATTGCTAGGGAAGCAAGTCATTTCTGTTACGCCCTCTTGTTTGAGGATCTGGGCGATGAACTCTGTTCCGTTCATTCAAAATCTCCGTATTTACCCCGGTTAATCCACATTGGGATCCGGCTTGACCACGAATCTTTGTTGTCCGAGGTGTGGCGATTCTAGTCCTGTCGGCGGACTACTACAAAACTCTGTGTAGGAATTTTTGATGAACATGGGATGCTGAATGTGGGCATATTTCGGCGTGAAACTACTGAGTTGTACTGGATTGAGACCAATGGCTCGAAATCGGTGAGGTTTCTTACTCAGTCAATCATAAGGAATTTGCGCGCCGGGTACAATTGGATAACGAACCTGAGGAGGGGAGACGATACCTAATGTTGGGAGCACGGTTTGGGCGAACATCAATAGTAGTAACAGACCGATAACTCCTAACAGTTCGAAAAGATGACAAATGCTTCATCAAAAACCTTTATCTGTAGATCGAGATCAAATCCGATCTTTTCAAGCTATTCAAGCGGTGAAAACGGATTTAATCGGTCTGCTCAGCGAAAGGCAACGTAGATGGTGCAGAACTCAAAACGTGTTGAGCGAGGACTGAAAGCTACTTAAGCATTGGCTAAGAGTCACCACACAGTTGGCCGGAACCTAACCAATACTTACTAGGACATACAGTGAAATAACCGTTTGGTTTTGAGCGAGATGAGATCAGTTGATTCAACAGGCTTTTTTTCTTAGCCAAATCCAAATAATGATGCGTTCTTGGTTCTTCAGAGAGACCTTACGCAGGTAGTATGCTTTCCGAAACAAAACCATTTGTTCCTTATATTTTAAACCTTCAAGGGAGCCTGACTATGGGTGCCACGACTGGCCCACTGTCTGAAGAGCTGCTTGCTCAGCTTAGGAAGATCGACACTCCAACTATTGCCAACGCACTTGAGTTGATGGACATCCGGCCGCGTACTGAAGGATTTCTACGACCAGAAATCAAGTCGCAATCGCCCGTAACCGAAACATTTGTCGGCTACGCAGTTACCGGAGTCATCTCCGCACGACAAAAATCTCCGAATGCCCTTGAGCGTAGTGATTACTATCAGGCAATTTTGGATATCCCTTCACCGAGGATGATCGTCTTCCACGATTTGGATTATCCAGACACGATTGGATCTTACTGGGGCGAAATTCAGGGCAACATAGCTCTTGGATTGGACTGTGTAGGGGTCATCACCGATGGTGGAGTACGTGATATCAAAGAAGCCGAAGAAATGGGATTTCCGTTTTGGGCGAAAGAAGTACTTGTTTCGCACGGTTACGTTCATGGTGTGGCATACAACGTGCCAGTTGACGTCGGTGGGGTTTACATTCAGCCGAGCGATCTGATTGCTGCCGATTTGCACGGTGCTATCCACATCCCACTCGATGCGGCTTTACGACTTCCGGACGCCGCGGCTGCTCTCGCAGATCAGGAAGACGCTGTTATTAGCGTTGCGCGATCGGGAAATGTGACTGTCGACTCATTGACTGAAGCCTGGGCCGAATCTGCTCGTCGCGGTGCGAAGAACAGCTACTAGTTCTCACCTGTCTGCCGAAGATTTTGGAAAGAACGACCGAGCATCTTGCTCCGTTGTTCTATTTAAGTTGCAAATCAAGTAGCGTTTTTTACTAAATATCGTTAACAATCACACGATTTGATTTGAGACACTTAATACAAGGTTCACACTCGTATTTTCTGTATTGGAACATTCTTACTCAATGATCGTTGTCGAAAACCTAACTAAGTCCTTTGGCGGCCGAGATCTACTCTCGACAGTCTCATTCAGTGTGTCTTCACACGAAAAAGTTGGCGTTGTTGGCGCCAACGGGTCAGGGAAGACGACCCTTTTGAAGATGATCGCCGGAGACGAACCGGCTAGCGGCGGACAGATCAATATTTCCGAAGGTGAGATGGCATACCTTCATCAAGAGTCGGATGTTGAACTCGATCGGTCTCTCGGCGAAGAGATGTGGACTGCACTTCCGATCGTGAACGCTTTACGTAAACGGATGGATGAGATCGACGCGTTACTCGTTATGGAAGACGGCGATAGTCAGGCTTTAGTCATCGAGCTTGGCGATGCCCAAGATCAGTTCCGTTTACTCGGTGGAAACGGTGTTGATTCCACTATCGCTCGAGTGACTAGCGGTTTGGGCTTTAGTTCCGGCGACATCGAAAAGTCCTGTGGCGATTTTTCCGGTGGTTGGCGTATGCGTATTTCACTGGCCAAAATATTGATCAGACGTGAAGCTCACCTCCTTCTCGACGAACCAACGAACCACCTTGATTCTGTGTCGAAAGACTGGCTGGCTGACGAACTTGCGGGATATCCCGGTGCCATTCTGGTGGTTACCCATGATCAAGATTTTCTTCAGAAGGTTGCAACTCGTATTCTCGATGTTGAACATGGAAGTGTTCAGTCGTATCCGGGAACGTTTTCCGAGTATCAACGCGGAAAAGAAACTCGCATGGCGCAGTTAGATGCTCAGGCAAGTCGACAGGAACGAGAAGTCGCTAGACAAGAGCAGTTCATCGACCGATTCCGCTCGAAAGCCACGAAGGCAAAACAGGTTCAAAGCAGGATCAAAGCGTTGGACAAGATGGATCGAGTTGACCGTATGGTCACTTCGAAGGCGACCAAATTTCAGATCAAATCATCTGGCAGAGTCGAACGTATCGTGATGAGGGCGGATGGCATTTCACATGACTGGGATGATTCTCCGGCACTGCTCGATGTGTCGTTTGAAGTTGAACGCGGCCAGAAGATAGCTTTGATAGGTCACAACGGCGGTGGCAAGAGCACGTTATTGCGCATCCTCGCAGGAGAAGTTATTCCTTCAGAGGGCGATATCAACTGGGCTGAACGAGCCAACCGTGGTTACTACGCTCAGCATCAAGACGAGTCGTTGAACCCAAATGTGACAGTACTCGATGCTGTTCGAGAGTCTGCGCAAGATCAACCAGACGGTGCGCTGCGTGGCATCCTAGGTCGTTTCCTATTTTCCTCAGACGACGTTTACAAGATGGTTCGAATGCTGTCTGGTGGCGAAAAGAGTCGAGTCGCTCTAGCGAAATTTCTCGTGCAGCCGAACAATGTACTGCTGCTCGACGAACCCACGAACCATTTAGACGCAGCTACCCGTGAAGAACTTTTGAGCGCGCTGGGTGATTACGACGGAACGATAATCTGTGCAAGTCATGACCCAGCAATCGTCGAAGAGATCGCGACGCACGTGTACACCGTCGAACATGGCGAACTTTCACTTAGCAACATTCACGCCTAAACGATCGTCTCTAATCTAGCTTGGTTTTTTTCGCTATTTGTTCTGAACTGATTCGACCGGGTTTACAGTCACTCGGTGAAGCGGTACGTCGCCTGTGTTGATGAACTGGTGACGAACGCCGCCCGGAACTAACACGGCATCGCCCGTCTTCACTGGATATTCCTTACCCCCGCACACCAAGATTCCAGCACCTTCAGTGATAAATGCTTGGTGTTCCCACTCGTGCACGTGATTTGGACTCGATTCCCCAGGGCCATGCTTTACGTACAGCATCACATAAGATGACACACCGTCGGCGGGGCCAAGTAGTGGGTTTGATGCGCCCTGTTCGTTGCGTATTACTGGTTCCATTTTGTGTTTCTTTCTTTGGTCTGTATGTAGATCGGTGTCGATTAGGTGAAAACTAAACTTGTCGCCAGAACGGTTTTCTTTTGCGTTGCGTATCGAGTATCGAATCATCCCACGGCTCCATCGTGTTTCCTTCTGGTTGAGGAGTACGACCGCTCCATCCGATTCGTTTGTGAACCCGAGCGTCCTTGTAGTAGACGATGTAGCAGATGGTGAGTAACGATTTAAATAATGCCGGTTCGGCTGATTCGAAGTTCTTTATCACCGTATCTTGAGCTACACCGTCGAGCGAAATGAACTCTGAATTGGCTGATTCGAACATCTGCATCGCATTAGTGAAAATGCCGTGAAACCTAGCTTGCTGCCCCGCTAATCGCACTATTTCAGTTGTCAAGCCCATTTTTCCAGCCGAGGGTACACCCCCCACTGACGGGATGAGACGGTCAAGAATGGCAGCCAATAGATCTTCGTTGATGTTCGTGATTGAAGTGTTGTTGGTCATGAAGTTATCCCTTCAAATCCTGTCGATGCTGAACAATGTAATCAGCAGTTCTGAGCGCCAGTGCTTGAATCGTTGGTGTCGGATTCACGGCTGCACTCGTTACGAACACGCTGCCGTCAATGACGAACAAATTATCGACGTCATGGGATTGCCCCCATTTGTCAACCACCGACTTATCTGGATCATTGCCCATGCGAGCAGTTCCCATGAGATGCCAGCCTGACTGTCGCATCATCGGGTCGACGAAGATATCTTCTGCACCGGCGGCTTCGAGGGCTTTTTTGGCGTTTTCGATAGCGTGGTCAAGTTGATCGCGAGAATTTTTGCTCAATGTGTAGTTGAGTCGCGGGGCCGGGATTCCGTCTGAGTCGGTCAATTCAGGGTCTAGATCGATTGTGTTGTGCTGTTCGGGTAGATCTTCACCAATCACCGCCATTGCCATAACGCTTCCGAGTCGCTTCTCAAGTTCTTCGTGATGACCTTCGCCCCAAGGGACAGGATCTCGGAAGCCACCGTTGGCGATCCAAGCCGGGCCTAGACTTCTTTGGAATTGATAGGTATAACCTCGCACGAAACCACGACTCTTGTCGGTTTCGTAAAACTCCTGGCTCAGACCAATGTTGCCAAGAGGACCCTGCCACGTATCCATCTTTTCAGGGAAGGTTCCCGAGATCATGGCGAACGGGTGGAACATTAGATTCTTCCCTAATAGACCGCTCGAATTCGATAGACCGCTGGGGTGAGACTCAGAACCCGAATTTAATAGCAGGCGGGGAGTGCCAATACCGTTGGCTGCCATGATGACAGCCCGTGCACTTAGATGCTGTTCGTTTCCCTTGGAATCGATGTAGTCAGCACCAGTAGCTCGTCCTGACTCATTTGTGGTGATTCGTCTGACCCTTGCACCCGTTTCTATAGTTGCTCCACTTCGAAGAGCACGTGGCCAGTAGGTGATATCTGTGCTGGATTTGGCTCGCTGGTAGCAACCCATGTGGTTGTGTCCACAGAAATTACAGGCGTCCCGGCCTTCGCCGTATCGTTGGGAATTGATGTAGCTATCGGACGGCCACCAATGCCAACCCAGCTTCTCGAATCCGCTGATTAGCTTCCTTCCATCATTGCCGATCGGTAGGGGTGGCATCTGTCGTGGACTTCGTGGTGGATTCGCAGGATCGCCATTAATGCCTGAGCAACCCATCACCTCATCGTTCAGATCATAGAATTCTTCGAGCTCGTCGTAAGAAATAGGCCAATCGTCGGCTACTCCATCGAGTGTTTTCACCCTGAAATCGGAAGGGTGGAACCGCGGGGTATGGGCGGTCCAAAGAATCGTGCTCCCGCCAACGCCGTTGAACATTACAGGGGTAACCGGTGAGTTTGAATCGTTCACCGGATAATCTTCGTCGCGTTGCCGAACGTTAGGGTCAGGCGCCCAGTTCGTCAGCATCTCAAATTCATAATCCTTAGAGGCTGAAGCGTATTTGGAAGGATCCTGCCAGTAGCCCTGTTCGAGGCATTTGACGTTAAAGCCCGCTTCGGCTAACCAAGCCGTCGCAGCTCCGCCCGATGCACCGGCGCCGATAACCAATATGTCTACGGTTTCTTGGCTAGAGTCTTTACTTGTGATCATGTGAACTTTCTTGCTTTGACTGTCATAGGTCGAATATCAAAATTCGCCTACGGGTGGCAGTGTACGCGTGTTTCGAATGATGTAAAAAGCCCTAACTAGCCACTAAACCACCAACGATAGATGTATGATTTGCCGGCCTCAGATGAACTAACAGGAGAATCAGTTGAGTAGCAATATCAAAGTTACCGACGTCAAGATCGTTAACCTTCGCACCGTAAAACACATTGGGAAAATCGAACCAGCGTGGAGTCCCGGAAGTGACATGTCGTTCGACATCGGTGGAGGATCCTTCACGGAGGTTCATACCGACGCTGGCATTACTGGAATCGGACCGGGAATGCACCCGATGTTTATCGATGCGGTTAATGAGTACCTCGTAGGTAGAAGTGCTTTCGCAGTAGAAGATCATGCAGCCGCTCTCAATTACTACGTCCCAAATCTCCAGTATCAGGGAACTGCTGGTGTCGACATGGCACTGTGGGACATTATCGGTAAGGCTGCGAATCTTCCGCTGTACAAACTCTGGGGTGGCGAAAAAGAAAAGATTATCCCGTACGCCAGCATGGTCGCTCTTTCGAATCCTGAGGAACGAGCTGACCAAGCATCCTCACTGGAGGAACAGGGCTGGCAGGCGATGAAAATTCGTATTCATAACGAATCGATTGCCGACGACATAAAGATTGTTGAAGCAGTTCGAGATGCCGTAGGCAAAGATTTCACGATTATGGTCGACGCAAACCAGGCACAGAGCAGCGGAACTTGGCAGCCGGGAGTGATGTGGAACTTCAAACGAGCGTACGAGACAGCAGTTGAACTACAGGACCTCAACGTGTACTGGCTTGAAGAACCGTTGAAGCGATATGACTTCGAAGGACTCGCCGAGCTAAACGCCAAAGTTGAAATGCGAATCGCCGGTGGTGAGAACAACCCAGGATTGCACGAGTTTGTCCAAATGTGCGAAATGGACACCTACAAGCTGCTCCAGCCTGAAAGTATGGTCATGAACGGTATGACCAATCTGCGAAAGATTGGAAATCTTGCCGAACTACATGGCAAGGAAATCGTTCCGCATCACGGCGGTGGAAATATCGGCGTAATTGCTCACCAGCACCTCGTGGCATCGTGGCGACACGCTCCGTTTATGGAGTTGTTACACGACCCGCCGATTGGTCATTACAAGAACAAATTCTCGATCATGGCCAACGCACCAGAGGTCGATTCTGAAGGTTTTATGCCTCTACCTACTGCACCGGGTATCGGAATAGAAATCGACCCAGATCTAATTATCAACGACTAGTGTTCGAACTCAAAAATCTAAAACGAAACTTTAGGAGCGCCATTCAATGTCCAACGATCAATTTGCTTTTGTAGGTACCTACACACGACTCGGTAGCGAGGGTGTCTACACGTTGCGTCTAAACGGAGAAACCGGCGAGTTGACCCAAGTTTCGGTTGCCGGTGGTCTCGAGAATCCATCGTTCGTAACTCTGGATCCTTCAGGTGACCATCTTTACGCGGTATCTGAGAGCAGTGGGTTTAACGGGTCGGGTGGAATTACTGCCTTTAACGTCAATAAATCGACTGGCGAACTTACCCGGATTAACCAGCAATCGACCGGCGGATCGGGACCGTGCCATTTAATGGTCGATTCGACCGATTCGATGGTGATCGTCACGAACTACTCTGGCGGAAGCGTTTCTGCACATCCGATCAATGCTGATGGATCAGTGGGCGAGCACACAACGTTCATTCAGCATAAAGGTTCATCGATCAACAAACAGCGACAGGAACAGGCACACGCCCATTCGGTAAATATCGATAAAACCAATCGGTTTGCGTTTGTTTGTGACTTAGGTAAAGACCAAGTACTTACATACGCGATGGACGTTGACAACGCCCAGCTTTCGCTTTCTTCGACTGTGGACGCAGAGCCCGGCGAAGGGCCACGTCATTTCACATTCCACCCAACCAATCAACAGGTTTATGTGCTGAACGAACTAGGTTGCACAATCACTTTGTACAACCTTGGTGACGACGGTGTCTTGTCTCCAGTAGAGAAGGTTCCAACGCTCCCGGAAGGCTGGGACGGCGAAAACACCACTGCCGACATTCACACATCTCCGGATGGCGAATTTATTTACGCATCGAACCGTGGACACGATTCAATAGTCATCTACGCGATCGATAAGTCGAGTGGAAAGATGAGTTTCGTTGGTCATGAATCGTCGGGGGGCAAAACACCACGAAACTTTGCTATCACCCCAGATGGGAAATTCCTGCTGGCGGAAAATCAAGATTCCGACAGCATCGTTACGTTTAAACGTAACGATGATGGCACATTGACTCCTACGGGATCGGTCATAAGCGTGCCAGCGCCTGTTTGTCTTCAGTTGCTCGCAGTCGATTAGCATCCACCATTGACCGCCCTGTTCTGATTGGCCAGTGTGGATTACCAAGGAAGTTCGACTTGAAAATCATTGATGTAAAAGTGTTTCGAATGGCTACGCCGGTTCACAAAACAGCAGGTACAAACTGGCTGTTCGTGCGAATTGACACTGACGAAGGAATTTCGGGTTGGGGCGAGGGGTCGCTCCAGTACAAGGACACTGCACTTGAGGCTGAAATCCTTGATTTTGCGAAGTTTTTGGAAGGTCAAGATCCACGACGAATTGACTGGATATGGAGCTCCATGTATCGGCGAGTTACGTGGGCTGGTGGTCCGATTTCGATGTCGGCTATTGCCGCTATCGATCTCGCGTTATGGGATTTAAAGGCGAAATCGCTTGGCATTCCGGTTTGGGAACTCGCCGGAGGAAAGCATCGCGACAATGTTCGCGTTTATGCGAACGGATGGTTCGAAAATCTTACTGAACCTGTGCCTGGGGTTCCGGCTGAAATGGTCGCAAGGCAGGCCTCCCCTAAACTGCACGCTGAAGCTGCTCTTCGACTCAAAGACGAAGGGTGGACTGCTCTAAAGTTCTATCCGTTCGGAGGTCCGCAGGTAACGACTCCTGCACAGATCAGTCATGGCATCGAACTGGTGCGTGCTGTTCGAGAAGCGGTTGGACCAGATATGGAGATTGGCATCGACGTTCGTGCACGGTTAAATCCATGGAGCGCTGGTCGGGTTGCGCAGCAATTAGAGCAGTTCAACATCGCCTGGTTGGAAGAACCGATTCTCTACGACAACGTCGACGCTATGGCAGATTTTGCACGTTCAGTAAACGTGCCAGTATCGACGGGCGAACAGTTGTACAACCGCTGGGAATTCAGACCTCTGCTCGAAACCAACACCGTGAGGATGATCCAACCTGACATTTGCCATTGTGGTGGGTTTACCGAAATTCTCAAGATAGCCAGCATGGCAGAGGCATACTACGTTCCGGTCGCTCCCCACAACTCGAACGGTCCTCTTTCAACGTTGGCGAGCCTAAATCTACAAATGAGCATTCCGAACTCATTTATGCAGGAGATATTCGTATCGTTCTTGGAGCGGTATCAGGAAGTTTTGACGAATCCGATCGACATCACGGAAGGGATCGCCACGGTGCCAGACGGACCCGGCTGGGGAGCGGACATAGATCTGGAAGTCCTGTCGAAGTACCCGCCGACCGAATTTGTTCAGATCCAAGACGAACCTTACTTAGAATTTTAGCGAGTACCGTTACTCGACAATCGCTTGACGCTCTGATTCGACTTCCTGAAACCACGTTTCAAGTTCGGCAAGCATTCGACCGGATATATCAGGGTTCATTGCGGCAAGATTGTTCGTTTCACCCGGATCAGTTGAGAGATCGTATAGCTCAGGCGCTGGCGGCTCAGGAATGATTCTCTTTGGTTCAGGCCAATCGAACTTCTTACTAAAGTTTTCGGGGTAGTACTTGTATTCGATATCTTTCTCGATGTAATCGTCAGCAAGTCGCTTGTCGGCATCTGAGGCGTAAGCGATATTAAGGGCAGGGCGCACAAGCTTCCAATCGCCATGACGCATCGCAGCGTTCGTTACACCGATTGGGGAATCGTTGTTCCATTGCCAGAATCTTCGTGGCTGTTCTTGAGGTGAATCGCCCTTGAGGACAGTGGTTACGTCATGACCGTCGATAGGTTTTTCGCCAACTCTGTCCGAACCAGTCAACGACAGCAGTGTTGGTAGCCAATCAGTGAAACAAATCTGATCGTTGATCTCGATGTTTTGGGGTAGACCGTTCCCCCAACGAGCGATCATTGGCACTCGAATCCCGCCTTCGTAGACCGATCCTTTTGCACCTGCAAAACCGTTGTTGTATCGGGAACTGTTGAGGGAGACACCGTCCGGAACCTGATCATATCTTTGGCTGAACGCAGGTCCGTTATCGCTAGTGAACATCAACAATGTGTCGTCTTCAATTCCGGAAGTACGCAGTGCTTCACGTACCTTGCCGATTCCACCGTCCATAACTTCGATCATTGCGTAAATCAACGCTATTCCACGTTCGAATCCGGCATCGACGTACTTCTGCGTAACTTCTTCAGGAGCCTGCAAAGGCGAGTGCGGGGCATTCCAGGTAATCATCAGGAAGAACGGTTCATTTTCGTGACGACGAATGAAATCTACCGACTCGTCGGCTAAAACGTCAGTCAAGTAGCGACCATCCGATTTTTCGAGAGTTCCGTTCCGATCGAGATTCCAGCGGTAGTAGTCGGCCCATCCTCCTCTGAACCCAGCGAATTCATCGAAACCCCTAGCGTTTGGATGAAATCGAGGATCAAGCGCCCCGTTGTGCCATTTACCAACCATCCCAGTCGCATATCCCGCAGACTTGAACGAATCGGCTATCGTCGCTTCTCCAAGGGCTATACGGTCGTTTCCGAGCACTTCCTGGGGAGTAACAGCTCCAGTGCGTATCGGATACCGACCCGTGAGCAATGCAGCACGAGAGGGAGAACAAACAGCTGAACCAGCGTAGTGCTGCGTAAGTCGAATGCCTTGAGAAGCTAGTTCGTCGAGGGCTGGAGTGTGTACCCGCCCTTCCGAGTACAAACCGAAATCTCCGTAGCCCATATCATCGGCAACCATCAGAACAATATTTGGACCGGACAATGTTTCGCTCTCTTTTTGGCTAATTAGCTGGCTGGCAGTTTTAGCTTATGCCATCCCAACTTTGACTGTGATATGTCTCAACATCCTAGATGCCAGAAATAGCTGCGGGTGTCCGATTCGACCCGAAGACGGTATTGTTTACCGGCGGATAACGATCTGAAGCTGATAGCTAAGAGGGCTGCTGCAATATGGCAATGGAAACTAAACGACTAGGTAAAACAAATCTGGAAGTCGGGAGACTTGGAATTGGTCTATCCGAAGTTGGATTTAATCTTGATTTGACCGATGTCGATCAGGCGCGTGACGTCATCACTCAGGCGCTCGACAACGGCGTCAACTTCCTAGACACTGCCGCCTGCTACGGGATTAGTGAGGAACTGATTGGAATGGTCGTTTCCGAACGTCGCAGCGAATTCGTTCTAGCCACAAAAGCGGGACACTATCTTCCGCGAGGTCATGGCGTCGACTGGACTTACGATCTGATTAACTCGTCGATAGACCGTTCACTTGAGCGAATGAAGACCGAATACGTTGATCTCGTGCAGCTTCACTCCTGCTCAGTAGAAATCCTCGAACGAGGCGATGTGATCAGGGCGCTGCAAGACGCCAAAGCCGCTGGCAAAACTCGGCACGTCGGCTATAGCGGCGACAACGAGTCCGCTAAATGGGCGGTGACGAGTGGACTCTTCGACACACTTCAGACCAGTTTTAGTCTCGTTGATCAGTCGGCACGAACGAATCTGTTCGCAGATGTAGAAGCAAACGATATGGGACTGATCATAAAACGACCGATCGGTAATGCTGTTTGGGGTGCAGCAGTTGATCCTCGACCATACGAGCACATTCCCCAATACACGATGGAATACACTCGGCGCGCCAGAATGATGGGCGAAGAAGGCCTACTTGCCGACGAGCCAAAAGACCGCATTCGACTGGCCTTGGGATTCACATTTGCTCATCCTGAGGTCGACGTTACCATCGTAGGGACACAGCGTCCGCATCACATGAAGTCGAATTTAGAGATGGTTTCCGACCCAATGGGTGTTACCGACGCTACGGTTTCCGATCTTCACAAACGTTGGGATAAATTCGCCGACGGTTGGGAGCAACGGGGCTAGCCTATTTCGGGTTCGGCTGGCTAGAATGGATAGAAGTCAGCAGAACGCGATTCACCATGTGGGGGAGTGGCGAAATGGCAGACGCGCATGCCTTAGGAGCATGTGCCTTAATCGGCGTGTGGGTTCGACTCCCACCTTCCCCACCATTTATTTTTTCGTACAATCATCGGTCGACGGAGCGACTCTTTAGTCGCAGCAACGTCCCGATAATCGTTCAATCTAAAGAGAAAAAATGACTAAAGTCCTCGTTACTCGGCGTACATTTCCGGAAGCCGCAGCTGCTCTTCGTGCAAGCGGTGCAGAAGTTGTGATTTGGGAAGATTCCGATGCGCCATCTCAGTCGGACCTAATCGCTGCAGTTGCAGATATCGATGGTCTCTACGCTCATATCACCAATCAAGTGAACGCTGAGGTAATGGATGCAGCACCGAAGTTGAAGGTTATTACAGAGTTTGGCGTTGGCTACGACAACATCGAAATCGTTGCTGCTAACAAGCGGGGAATTGCCGTTTGCAACACCCCGGGAATTCTTTCCGAAAGCACAGCCGACGAAGCGTTTGCGTTGTTGGCTTCAATGGCTCGACGTACCAATGATCTACCAGCGATGGTGAAGCGTGGCGAGTGGGGAGATTTCGACCCACTGGGCTATCTCGCAACCGACATTCATCACAAAACGCTTGGAATAGTCGGCATGGGTAACATTGGATCTGAGATGGCAAAACGTGCCGCTGGCTTCAACATGAACGTGCTGTATTTCAATCGAAACAAACGTGATGAAGAATTTGGCGCAACTTACGTTGATTCACTTGAAGAAATTCTCGAACGATCTGACTACATTTCTTTGCACAATCCTTTGACGCCGGAAACGACGAACATGATGAGCACCGATCAATTCAAGTTGATGAAGAAGTCAGCCATTCTCATCAATACGACGCGCGGTCCGGTTGTCGATCAGGATGCCCTCTACGAAGCGTTGAAGTCTGGTGAAATCGCTGGAGCAGCTTTGGACGTCACGGTGCCAGAACCGATTCCTTCTGACCACCCGTTACTTACGCTCGACAATTGCCTTATCATGCCGCACGTTGCGAGCGCTACAGGCGATACTCGAATGAAGATGGCTATGATGTCGGTTGAGAACGTCCTTGCGGGTATGGCGGGCGACTGGCCCCCTTACTGTGTGAACCAGAAAGAGATCTCTAGTAACGCTCGCCTAAAGGGCTAGATATCTAGGTTTACCAAGTTTAATCGTCGAAGAAAGCCGCGTCTTCATCACTCAGATACCGCTTGGTTTCCTCAACTCGGAAACTAATACCGAGACCTGGACTGTCATTCACCTCTATATGACTGTCCTTGACCTGATAAGCGTCAACACCGTCAAGAATATCCCACCACCAGTCAGGTTTTCCACTTGGAAGTTCGAACGCTATAAAGTTCTGTGGCATCGCTGCACCTACGTGGACGTGCGCAGCTAGCCCGATCAAACCATCAACGGTACCGTGGGGTGCCATTTGAATATTATGTAGATCGGCAAACTCCGCGATCCATTTTAGTTCTGAAATGCCACCAACGTCCATTGGGTCAGGGCCGACTACGTCGACTGCGTGCTGCTCAATGAGGTCTTTAAATCCGTGCCGCAAGTAAATCTGCTCGCCAGTGTGAATTGGTGTCGATGTGTATGGCGTGACTTGTAAGAAGTATTCAGGATGCACATATGGCGTGTAATCCCCAGTAATAGTGTCTTCCATCCACATCAGGTGATATGGCTCGAGCGCCTGTGCAAGACGTAATGTATCGGACGCAGTTAGGCCCGGACCGCAGTCTAGAGCGAGCCCCACTTCATCGCCAAGTACTTCTTTCATAGCAATTACTGCATCGACAGTAATGTTAAAGCCCTTTTCGGTTAGTACTCCACGGTTCCCATACTTGTCTGCCTCCACATATTCGCCGTACTGAAAATCAGGCATGTGCCTGAGCATTGGTGAACCGTGGAATGCAACCCCCTGCTTGATGATAGAGAAATTCTGTGGAAGATCTTTCATATATTGCATATTGGCAGCGAAGTCTTCTGGCGTGTAGCCGTCAAAGCGCTTCCGGTAGTTTCCGTTGTAAACCCTAACTTTGTCTCGTATCTTGCCACCGAGTAGTTTGTATACCGGAGCGTTAAGTGCTTTGCCTGAGATGTCCCATAGCGCTATTTCAATGGCGCTCACACCTGAACCCCACGGCTTGAATCCACCTGCTCGTCGAATATGCAGCAACACTCGCTCAACATCCGTCGGATCAAGTCCCACGATTAAATTCTTGTAATATTCGATCTGTGGTTTGAAAAAAGACTGATTACGCGGTGATTCGGCACCACCGATACCATCAATGCCCTCATCGGTTGTGATTCGGACTACCGGATGATCTCCGATAGTGGCTACTTTAACGTCTGTGATCTTCATAAATGCTCTTTTGCTTCCGACTCCAAGGTCAACAAGTGACTACTAATTCTCACGAGCGGAATTCTACGCTTGATCAGAAGCACAGAATCGCAATAATAATTCAAATTCTGTTCTAAGCATCAGAGCTTTAATTTAGACGAATGCTCGATTTCGGTATTACTATTCATGCTAATAAAATCTTTTTGAATGAAACGGAGAGAAAATGCGAGTAGCGACTTGGCGTGGTGGTGGTGAAATTACGATTGATGAAGTTCCGACCCCGAAGGCGGGTCCGAGCGAGTTAGTTGTGAAGGTTCTTTCATCGGGAATCTGCGGAACAGACATTCACAAAACGCAAGGATTATTCCCCGCTACACCCCCCGACATTCTTGGTCATGAGTTCGTTGGTCCTGTTATCGAAATCGGAGAAGGTGTCGATGAGTCGATGATTGGTAAAGTCATCGGCTGCACGATGAATCCTGCCTGTGGCGAATGTCAGGGCTGTCTCACATGGTCGGCAATGCATTGCGAGCGCAACAAGCGCTATTCAGGGGGATTCGCCGAGTACGTCCTCGTTGATCACCGACAGGCGCACATTGTGCCCGATGGTCTTGACCACGAAACCGCCTCGATGGCGGAACCGCTGGCATGTGTCATTTCTACTCTCAACATGATAGAAGTCCAAGAGGGCTGTGATGCGCTTGTGGTCGGTGGAGGACTCCTAGGATTGCTGACGGTCGGAATGCTCAAGCTTCGGGGCGCAGCAAACATCATCCTCTCTGAGCCAAACGCAAAGCGGCTCGGGATGGGCAAGCAATTTGGTGCGACTCACCTTAATGACCCGACTAAAGACGATTTAGCTGAGCTAGTGAATGAAGTCACCGGTGGGTATGGCGTAAAGATCGGTGCAGAGGCAGTAGGTGTACCGGCATTAGTAGCCAATGTTTCGAAGCTGATTCGACCGCGAGGCAATCTCGTGCTTGTCGGGGTTTCGCCACAAGGTTCAGCATTGCCGGTAGATCTTTACGATTTGCACTACAAAGAAATCACAATGAGCGGTGCGTTCGGTGCTGGTGACGCCTTTAGCGAAGCCCTCGAAACGTTGCCAAAGCTAAACTTAGTTGGTGTCGTGAGCGGACGTTTTCCATTGGAAGAAACGTCCAAAGCATTGCAGATATCGGCAAAGGGCGGCGGTGTGAAGTACATGATTGCTCCACACGACTAATAGATCAATTAATGCTGGCGCACCGACCAATACAACGGTAATCTGCGTTCGCTTGCAATATTCAGAAAATAAATACGCACCATTAGTGATGCGGTCGAGGTTAAACATGGCAAAGCTCTCGGGTGGAGAAGCCCTCATAAAATCTTTGGTTCGTGAGGGAGTCGAAGTCATATTCGGTTTGCCGGGAGTTCAGATGTACGGAATCGTCGCTGCATTGCGAGATGAACCAAGCATCAAGTTCGTTGTAACTCGCAATGAAACTGCAACGACCTATATGGCAGACGGATATGCCCGTACAACCGGTAAACCCGGGGTAGCGATGGTTGTGCCCGGCCCCGGCATCTACAACGCAGGTGGCGGACTTTCTACCGCGTTCTCTCGATCGTCTCCTGTTGTGCTAATTGCGGGTCAAATTCCACGGTCGACTATTGGCAAAAACTTTGGTGGGCTCCACGAAGTAAACGACCAGAAGGAAATTACCAACCCGGTCACGAAGTGGCAAAAACTAGTAATTCGCCCCAAAGAGGTGCCTGAAAATATTCACGAAGCGTTCAAACAGGCACAATCGGATCGACCTTCACCAGTTCACTTCGAGCTTCCGCCTGAGACTATGGTCGAACGGCAAGAGGTCGAACTTCTGGAGCCCGCAAAGATCGAACGTAAAGTTCCTGCCGATTCTGTTATCGAAAAGGCTGCAAAAGAGATCGCAGCCGCTCGCAAACCGGTTATTTACGCAGGTGGCGGAATCGCTCGATCTGACGCCGAAGCTGAACTCGTAGCTTTCGCCGAAGCTCACCAGATCGCAGTCCTAACATCTGCTGGTGGTAAAGGAACGATGTCAGAGCGACACGCTCTGGCGTTAGGTGGATCGCTTGGCCCAACGGGTCAACTGAAGGATTACATGGAGGATGCGGATCTTGTTATCGGAATCGGAACAAGATTTTCGATGCGCAATCAGGCAGCAGGCGAAGCTCGACTTATTCATGTTGATGTCGACCCTGAAATGATCGGTCACGTGCACCGGAACTCCCTCGGAGTAGTTGGTGACGTGAAGATATCACTACCAAAACTCAGCGCTGCGATAACTTCAGCCGGGGGCGGAACATGGAATTCTCCAGCAGCTGAAGTTGCCCAGATTCAAGAGAATCTCACTAACAGCGAAGAAGAGATCAACCAACCGCAAGAAGACTATCTTCGAGCGTTGCAAGAGGGTGCTCCCGACGATGCAATCATGATCTTCGGAATGACTCAACTTGGCTACTACTCACGTCCTCGGTGGATCACACAGAACCCGAAGTCGTACATCGATTCTGGATACTCGGGAAACCTTGGTTTTGCGTTTCCAACTGCATTGGGCGCCAAGGTTGGTAACCCCGACAAACCAGTTATTTGTGTTTCAGGTGACGGTGGTTTTATGTACAACTCGTCGGAGATTTCGACGGCTGTGAAGTACGGAATTAATCTTGTAACCGTGATTTACAACGACGGTCACTACGGAAACGTGGCACGCGACATGGATGACGATTTCGGCGGAACATATGAGACAGATTTCGTTAATCCTGACTTCGTAAAACTTGCCGAAGCTTATGGCGCTGTTGGTATCCGAGCAGAAGGTCCGCTCGACGTAAAAAACGTACTGCCGAAAGCACTAGCTATGAACAAGCCAGTGTTTATCGACGTGCCAGTCTCACGAGTGCCACGACCGAAGCAGTGGTCAGCACGTGCTCCATGGACTACTCCGCAGGACGGCCTGTTGGATTAGTACTTGATGCTGGTGGTTAACCTGTAGTTATGTGGAATGGCTACAGGTTAACCACCCTCGGCTCTATAAATATCGGCTGACTTGACTGATCGTCATTGCGTCATCATCGACTTTAAATTGCACCATGCTCGTGCGGTCTGAGAGCTGCTTCGATAGCGAAGTTGGCAGGGGTTGGAACTCCAAGCGTTTTGCCCATTTCTACGACTCTTGCATTAAGGAGTCCGATTTCGATTGGGTTGCCAGCGATGAGGTCATGACCCATCGAACCGATAATGAAAGGCTCGCGTCCTTGAGTGGCTTTCATTGTTGAATCGACCCTTGCGTCGGAAATAGCAATTCCATTCGCCCGTGCCACGGCTGCTACTTCAGAAAGCACCTGACGGTACATCTCGGTTGTGGTCTCTTGAGCAAAAATATCTCCGATGGGTTTGCGAGTGAGTGCTGTCATTCCGCTTAACGCACATATGAAGATAAATTTCATCCATAGAGCCAATTCGATATTCTCGTGCGCTTCGGCTGCTAGCCCTGCAGCAACACAGCGTTCGACGAGCGCGGATACTCGTTCCGAAGTCGGCCCTGAGGATTTCCGCGAGGCAGCCATTTCGCCAATGACTAGTGAACCAGGACCACCCGCTTGCTTCACAACTCCAGGTTCCGTTATCAATGCTGAAACCGTGACTGTACAACCGAGAACATGTTCAGAACCGAATGCTTTGCTTAGGACAGGCTCGCTGTCGACGCCGTTTTGCATCGAGATGATCACAGTGCCATCGCCGACCATCCCACCAGAAGCCATTGCTTCAATAGCGGCGTCGGTTCCCCAACTCTTCACCGCGAATATCACCAGATCGACTCTGTCCACGGTCGACATATCGTCTGTCGCAGCGCATTCGACTTCGAAATCCCCGAGAAGTACTGACTGCAACTGAAGTCCGTTCTTGTTTATGGCGTCCAAGTGTGGGCCGCGTGCGATCATCGTCACCTGCGCTCCGGCTTTTGCTAATGCTCCGCCGTAGTACGCTCCGGTGCCGCCTGCACCGACAACTGCCACTTTGAAATCGTTATTGTTCAACTGTTTTCTCACTTTTCGGTGTTGGGAAACGTTGGCTCATCACTACTAGCACCAATCTTAGAACACATGGGATAGCGAATGAAATGCCAGTTGTCGATTCGACGACACCTCCCGCTGTTGTCGCTGATCAATCCGGCTCCCCAGCGATTGGGTCGGCAGATGGAACGTTCATGGTGAGCGATGGTACTGAGGCTACTTTTACAGTGAATGAACAACTGTCTCGATTACCGTTGCCGAACGACTCGGTGCTCCGGACGAACGAGATCACGGGTGAGATTGATCTTTCTGGTGAATCTTCTTCACTCACTAGAAAGCGACGACTCAAAACGTGACCGTTATGTGCGAGACCGATTGTTCTCGACCCAGTCGACCGCTACGATCAGCGTTACGGAGTTTCCTGATATCCCCGAACAATTCGCTGGTGGCGAGGCGTTTACTTCGACGGTAACCGGAACGGTCAACGTGAACGGAACTAACGCCGAAATCGAGTTCTCGATCGAATCTAGGCTTGATCCAGACCGACTTCGTGTTCTGGTAAAAGGAAATGTCACATGGTCAGTTTTTGCATGACGGCTCCGAAAAGCAACTTCTTTGTTGTGAAAGATGACGTTCACGTTGAAGTCTTGGTATCGGTTGTTCCAAAATAGGTGATCCTCTGAACTTGTACTGAACTCGTCAGCTATGTCGAGGGTATTTTCATGATTTGCGACTACTATTGAATACATGTCGCAAGATCACGTCCGAAATTTCTGCATCATCGCCCACATCGATCACGGCAAGTCGACGCTTGCCGATCGGCTGATCGAACTAACAGGGGCCGTGTCAGAACGAAAAATGACCGCACAGCACCTCGATACGATGGAATTAGAGCAGGAACGCGGTATAACCATCAAAGCTCAGGCGGTTCGCCTTGAATACCAAGCAAATGACGGTATTAAGTATCAGTTCAATTTAATCGACACCCCAGGTCACGTCGACTTCGCTTACGAAGTATCGCGGTCTCTCGCCGCTTGTGAAGGCGCAGTGTTATTGGTCGATGCAACTCAGGGTATTCAGGCCCAGACGATAGCAAACGTGTATCTGGCGCTTGAGAACGATCTGGAGATAATACCGGTTCTCAATAAACTCGATATGCCAGCTGCGCAGCCTGAACGTGTAATGACCGAGCTAGAGCAAACATTCGGTTATGGCGAAGACGAGGTTCTAAAAATCTCGGCGAAAACCGGAGACGGCGTAGCAGAGTTGCTGGAACAGATTGTCAATCGAATAACTCCTCCGATAGGTCAGGTTGGAGACAAGTTCCGCGCCCTTATATTTGATTCTAAATACGACCAGTTCAAAGGCGTGATCGCCTATGTTCGTGCAATGCACGGGTCGCTCAAATCTTCTGATCGCGTAAAACTTATGGGAACTGGTGTTGAGGCCGAGGTTCTTGAAACAGGTTTCTTCAGCCCCGTCTTAGAAAAAACCAACGGTCTTGAAACCGGCGAAGTCGGATACGTAGCTACAGGTCTGAAAGATGTGAAGGCCGTACGTGTAGGCGACACGATGACGGTATCGACAGATCCTGCCAACGAAGCTCTTCCGGGCTACGCTCCTCAGAGTCCGATGGTGTTCACCGGGATATTCCCCACCGAGGGCGAAGACTATCCTGAACTCCGTGATGCACTCGATAAATTGCAGCTTAACGACGCTGCGCTCGTGTTCGAGCCTGAATCTTCGTCTGCTCTCGGATTCGGATTCCGCTGTGGTTTCCTAGGCTTACTGCACATGGACATCGTGCAGGAGCGACTTGAACGGGAATACGGGCTCGGTTTGATCGCTACTGCGCCAAGCGTCAGTTACGAAGTCTTGCTTAAGAGCGGTGATTCGATCACGATCGACAACCCGTCGAAACTCCCAGATCACAACAACCTTGCCGACATTCTTGAACCATGGGTGAATATCACCATTGTCACGCCGGGGCGTTACATTGGCAACATGATGGAATTGGTTACGAACAAGCGTGGTGAGTACAAGAAGATGGAGTACCTTGAGCCCGCGTCAAATGACGCCGATGGTGGCACATTACGCGACGCTAGAGTTCTGCTCGAATACGATATTCCGCTTTCAGAGATACTCGTTGATTTTCACGACAAACTGAAGTCCGGTACACAGGGCTATGCGTCGCTGGATTACACGAAAATCGACAACCGATCGGCTGATCTGGTGAAGTTAGACGTTCTCGTAAATCACGAACCGGTAGACGCACTTTCGATGATTACTCACCGAGACAATGCTGCTCCGTTTGGGCGTGCCTTAACCTCTAAGTTGAAGGACCTTATTCCTCGACAGATGTTCGCTGTGCCGATTCAGGCTGCTATCGGTGGGAAGATAGTCGCTCGTACTAACGTGAAACCGCTCCGTAAGAACGTGTTGGCGAAGTGTTATGGAGGTGATATAACTCGTAAACGTAAACTGCTTGAACAGCAAAAAAAAGGCAAAAAACGCCGAATGAAGATGGTCGGTTCAATCGAAGTACCGCAAGAAGCGTTTATGGCAGTTCTGACACTCGACTAATCGCGGGAGTGTGCTCAGAATGACGGGCAAATTATGATCTTTAGCCCAACGACATCGACATTTTCTCGCCCAAGCGGTCCCCTTGCTGCCTTCGTATTCCCGAAGTTCCGGAGAATCTGGTTGGCTTCGGTCATATTCTCTCTTGGTAACTGGGGGGAGCGTCTGGCGACCGGCTGGGTAGTTCTCCACGAAACTGATGATGTTTTTCTGGCGGCCGCAACCTTCGCCGTACGTCAGGCACCGCAACTAATTTTTGCGCCGATCGGTGGAGCCATCGCCGATAGATTTCCGCGCGGGAAAATTGTTCTTTTAGTTGGCATTTACAAAGCACTAATCCTTACATCGCTCGCGATAATCGCAGCGAACGGGCTTGAACCACTGTGGCTGGTTTTTTTGATCCTTGGATTTTCGGGAGTAGGGCAATCGTTCGAGTTGCCAGCGGTGCAAGGCATGGTTACTAGCTCGGTACCAAAAGCATTTCGGATGAACGCTGTAGCTGTTCAATCAACCGGAATGCGTGCAGTCGGCGCACTCGGAGCGTTGGCAGCCGGATTTGCTATCAGCTCGCTTGGTGTTCCGGTCACCTTCTTAGCATCGGGGAGCACGTTCGTATTAGGAGGTGCCCTCGCGCTATTTGCCAATAGAGGACTTCAGACTCGATCAACTGCGAAAACTGAATCGGTTGTACGAGATGTTTTTGATGGCCTGAAATTGATGTCGACACTACCGATTGTGAGAATGATTCTGATCACCGCCGTTCTGGTCGAAATATTCGGATTCGCCTATGGTGCTGTCATGCCCGCAGTTGCGAAGAACGCATTGAACGTCGATTCAGAAGGACTGGGAACTCTCACCATGATGGCGGGAGTTGGATCGGTGATTGGATCGATATTCCTGATGGCTCTCGGCAATTTCCGCCGCAAGGGCTTGTTGCTAATTGGTATTGCGATTGCCTACGGAACTTTCTTGGCTACATTCTCGGCACCTGGCTCATATGCAGCCGCATTGGTGCTGATTATGGGAGTCGGTGCATCAGCTGCGGCGTTCGATGCGATGCAGTGGACACTGCTTCAACTTAATGTTCCAGACGAAATGCGCGGACGTGCCGTTGGCGCTTGGGTGTTCGCTATCGGGTTTGGCTGGATCGGACATCTTGGAATGGGAGCTGTCGGTGAAGCTGTTGGCGTTCAGACAGCTCTCGGGGGTGCCGGTATTATCGTGGTGATAACTGGTATTGCGGTGTATTTGTTCTCACCATCGTTGAGACGAATCTAGCGATCCTGTCGTTAGTCGGAAAGTGCTTGTTTTACGATTTTGGCAAGTTCAGGATCTTGTTTGGCGACGTGAATAGCCGCCTGAAGCATTCCGCCGGGGTTGCCTGTATCGGCATGGAATCCGCGAATTTCTCTGGCGTGGATCTGACTGTTACCGAGTAGTGAAGCGATAGCGTCGGTTATCTGTACTTCACCACCGGCACCTTCATGTTCCTCTGAGAGATAGTCAAACACAGCGTTATCGAGTAGATAGCGGGCAACAATAGCTAGATTGCTCGGAGTGTCTTTTAACGCAGGTTTCTCGACTAGAACATCGACTTCGTGGACACCGCCTCCAACAGATTTGCCACCGACGACGCCCTTGGTTTGAATAATATCGTCAGCTGCTTCACTCACAGCGATCACCGAGCCGCCGTACTTTCGATACACCTGCATAAGCTGCTCGGTAGCTGAAACATCATTGATGATGAAATCGTCGGGGAATATCGTTACGAACGGCTCACCGTTGCAGAATTCACGTGCCTGCAATATGGCATGGCCGGGACCTTTTGGATCGTGCTGGTAAACAGTCGTCACGTTCACAAGGGAAGCAATCTCTAATTGCTTTTCTAATAACTCGTCACATCCTCGTGACTTGAGTTCACGTCCAAGTACTTCTTGTTTGCCGAAGTACTCGGCTACCGATTCCATGCCCGGCGACATGACGATGGCTATGTCGATCACACCAGCTTCGGCCGCTTCACGAACGGCGTAGTCGATTACCGGGACGTTCAGAACAGGAAGTAACGGCTTTGGCACTGTGCGGGTTGCAGGAAGGAACCGAGTTCCAAGCCCCCCGACCGGAATGACCGCTTTGGTTATTGATGGATATTTACTCGAAAGATCTTGTGACTGATTGGACATATTGAGATTCTATCGGGAATCGCAGCCGTTTTCGTGTTGGATTTTAGCGACTATTCGTCGGGTGGGTAGTACGATTAACTTGATCGTGCTAGGTGGGGCGCTAGCGGTGCCCTGTACTCGTAATCCGCTTTAGCGAGACTGAATGCTCTGTCGAGATTGTTCGCATGTGGCCTCTGGTGTCAGTATTTCGATATTGAGAATCTGGTCCTGCGCGGCGAGACCTCGTGAACTCCGTCAGGACCGGAAGGTAGCAGCGGTAAGCGATAAATCTCGGGTGCCGTGGGAATGCCGGGTTTGAGTCGGTATTGACATTTATGTTCCAAGCACCAACCGATACGGAGATGCACGGTCATAATTTTTTGCACTGCATGCCATAAGATGTGTCATGGCTCAGTCGATGGTTGGCGATAAGAATCCTGGGTTGGAATAGCCTGTGTCTGCACAACGGCTGGGTCAGCATTTTCTCGAAGATACAGATGTGATTAACTCGATCATCGCCGCCGCTGATCTGAGCAGCGTTGATACGGTCGTCGAAGTCGGTCCAGGTCGGGGTGCTCTTACCGGCCATCTCGTTGAGCAAGCAGGCCGTGTTCTTCTTCTAGAGTTTGATGAAAAGCTTGCCGACCGTCTAGCCCAGAAGTACGAATCTGCGGAAAACGTGCGTGTGTTGAACGTTGACGCCAGAGATTTCGGTTCAGATGTTGATCCATGGACGCGAGATGGCGACTACAAAGTAGTTGCAAATCTTCCGTATTATGCTGCAAACCCGATCACTCGGAACTTCCTAGAATCTACACGCCAGCCAACCTCTATGGTTATCATGATTCAACGTGAGGTTGCCGACGATATGTCAGCGAAACCGGGTGACATGAGCCTGCTTTCATTGGCGATTCAGATCTACTCGACTACGGAACACATCGTTGAAGCGCCGCCAGAGTGCTTCAAACCGCCTCCAAAAGTTCATTCCACTGTAATCAAACTGACACCGACGAAAAAAACTCAGATTAGTTTTGAATCAGAGGATGATTTCTTTAAACTGGCGCGGAGCGGGTTTAAAAGTCCTCGAAAACAACTTCATAACTCGTTGTCAGACGGTCTGTTTATTCCTTTGAAGGATGCACGAGCTTTAGTCGAGAAAACTGGATTTGAATCTTCACGACGTCCTTCAACTCTTTCGCTTTCCGACTGGCAAATTCTTTACGATGTGTGGGTAGAAGCCGGACGACCGCTTCAGGTCAAAGGATCGGTTCGACGAAAACGACAGAATCATGAAGACCACCCAAACCGAACAGTGTAGTTCGGGTACTAACGAGCCTTCAATGAGTAATCAGATTTCATTTACAGAAAAAGCATTCGCCAAGGTCAACCTCACTCTAGAGATTCTCGGACGGCGCCGTGACGGTTTTCACAACCTTGCCTCCGTCATGCAGACCGTAGATCTGTTCGACACTATCGAATTCTCCGAGTCTAATAGAGTGAACGTTATTTGTGACGACGACGAAATCGCTCCCGAGATAAACCTCGCTTCAAAGGCTGCTTCTGTTCTTCAACAGCAAGTTGGAATTACGAATGGCGCGACGATAACCATCAAGAAGAACATTCCGGTTTCGGCTGGCCTTGGCGGCGGATCGTCTGATGCGGCTGCTGCCTTAAGAGGTTTGAATAAGCTTTGGAATCTTGGGCTTTCTTTGGATGAACTTACTGAGATCGGGGCCGAAATCGGTTCGGACGTCCCGTTCCTGGTACGCGGGGGTACGGCATTAGTTCAAGGTAGGGGAGAGGATGTAACTCCGATCAACCCCGCCGCAGTACCAAAATTTCTGATTTTGACTCCTGAAGTTGTTCTAGAACATTCGACTGCTAAGACAGCGTCGGTTTTCTCTCACGTGAAGGAATCGATGTTCACCCGTGGAAACCTCACTCACAAACTTGCGGCTCGAATACGAGCGGCTGGTGACTGCCCACCCGAGTTCTTTTTTAACCAGTTCGGAACTATTACTGAAGAACTCTTTCCCGGCTGGAACAAGGATCGAGACCTGATCATGTCGTTTGGCGCACGAGACGTGATGCTATGTGGCGCTGGTCCTTCGATGTTTACGATTCCGTCATCCAAAGAACTCGGCACAGCGTGGCATCTGTTGCTATCGACAGTTCATCGTAAGCGTTCGTTCTTGGTTGGCCCTGCGATTGCCATTTCCGAAGGGACGGCAGCGTAGATGGAAGAACCACTACGTACGGTGATCGCCGGCATGATGGGCGGAGCGCTAATGGGAATGATATTCGTCACTCATCTGGCGTTATTGCTCGTCTACAACCCACCTAAGGCTTTGGCGGAACGAGCGGTAGAGTCGAGCGTATCAAGCCTAATCACTTTGTCAGTGTTGGTCACATTCTTGAGTTGGAACTTTCTTGCCATCATGATGGCATTTGCAGCTCAGTCCACTCGATCGAGCGATAGTACACAAATTTCGATAGCCCCTTCTCCGGCATACCTCTTTGTTGTGTTATTTGTTGTTCTGTTCATATCGATTCCAGCATTCTTTTTTTTCCGAGATCGAAAACAACATCTACTTGCCGAAATATTAGTTTTCATCGGGATCTTCGGATTTTTAATCCCGAATTTCGTAGTAGTTATACAAAGTTCGTAGATATAACCAGTTCTCGGTGCACTGTGCGTTCTGATAACGCTAAACTTGCCGGGCTTATTTGAGCGGTAGCGAACAACTGAAGCTGCCATGCAATTGGTTAACAAAGGTTTACTACGAAATGTCCATGCGATTCCACAATCGGTTCGACGGCCAAGTTGCTTTACTCACTGGTTCAGCAGCTACCAACAAAGATGAGTTGATGGGGTTTGGTGGAGCAACCGTTTGGCGATTCCTTGAAGAGGGCGGTAAAGGTGTTGTTATCACCGACGTTCAAGACGAGATCGGTGAGAATTCGGCTCAGCAGCTCCGTGACGCCGGGCACGCGGCAATCTACTTACACCTCGATGTGACTGTGGAAGAAGAGTGGAAGACGGTAGTTGAGACCACTATGAAGCATTTCGGTCGACTCGATATTTTGGTAAATATCGCTGGAATTCTTGATCCAAAGTCGATTCTTGAAATCGAGCCTCATGTGTGGAAAAAGACGATGGAAATCAGCACGGTTGGAATCTTCTTAGGAACCAGAGCCGTTGCACCAGCGATGGAACAGTCAGGCGGTGGTTCGATTATCAACCTAGCTTCGATGGCTGCCAAGCAAGGTTCGGGTTCGTATGGATCGGCGTACTCGTTCTCCCGAGGCGGAATGCACAACTTCTCGATGTCGGCCGCTCTTCAGCTTTCCCAACTCGGTATTCGAGTCAACACGATCATGCCAGGTTGGGTCCACACGCCGTTTACCGACTATCTCTATACCGATGCCGAACAGAGCAAGTATCGGACAGACCGTGTTCCGCTACGACGTTGGGGCAAGCCAGACGATATAGCCGGTGGCATCTTGTTCCTCGCATCTGCAGATGCGTCCTACATGACTGGAGCCGAGCTTCTAATGGACGGTGGCGTAAGCGCAGGATCTGTGCGCCCGGCGAACCCGAAGGCTTCCGATTAACACTTCGAATCAGTGGGTGTGAGTCGTACCATCAGCATGTGTGTGCGGCATTTTCTTTTCTACTGATTCGATAGCGTCGCTAAACACTTTTCGAATAGTTGCACTCCTTACTGCGTCGGCTCTAGTCGCAAGCGTGTCGAGCCACTCGACGCCCCCTTGCATGGTCGTAATTAGGTACTCGCCAAGAGCGGCGTCGAACACTTTAGTCGTCCCAGCCTTTACGTAGACGGCGGAAGTGTGTGCTGCGAAGTTGACCGGCCAAACATGCCACGCGACATGGTCACTGACTGCCCTGGCGACAATCCAACCGCTTCCGGATAGATCGAGTTTTTCGTCGATCGCCAGGATTTTGTTGCCTTCTTTTGAAACAGCTTGAGCAATGACTTTGCCGTTGAAAACGATCTCGAGCTTGTTGATTGGCATTGCGCAGGTTGCTGTGGCGGTCACCTGCACCGAACCGCCTGATTCTGGGAGATTTAGTTCGTCGCCCGGTCGAAGTCCTTCGACGGTGAAATCCATGAGAGGACCACTGGTCGTGTAAGTTCGTCCCGCTCGAATTGCGTCGCTCCACGAGTCATGCGACAACTCCCGGTCGCCAATGTATGCGTATGTACGAACGCCACCGACGGGCATTCCCGCTGACATTTTGTCGGTTCCGCCTACAGCAGGCACGCGATAGCCACAACTCATCAGTCTGTACCACTCGTGAACGGCAAATGTATCCATACTCGAGACGTGGAAATCTCTAATTTCGAGACCGTCGACTTTGCCAAGAACGACCTCTGCGATTACTTCTGAGTGAGGGAATGGGAAGTGAGGCACGATGACGAGTCCTCCTTTTTCGTGCGCTTCGTCGGCCCATTCGCTCATCGCTCGTACGGTCGGGTCACCGATATACCCCTCGGTAGGGCCGCTGGTCGACATCGGGAAGATAGGTGAACCGGTCGCTCCCATAAGACTGATGTGACCCATGAAATGCTGCCGGTTCTCGCTGCCGACCCACACGATTGTTTCTTCCGAAGATGAGCCCGAGACTTTTCCGGTGAGATCACCTACGTTTGTGTACAGATCACCCCATTGAGCGGAGAGTAGGTTGATGACATTGATGTCTTCCGCTGCTGCTTCAAGGTGCGCGGTTTCAGGGGTGAGAAAGTGAGTGTGGGTATCGGCCGTAATCCAACCCGATTTACGGAGATTCGAATTTCGATCTATCGAGATCTCAAGCTCTCTTTGGCCCGACGTGATGTTTATTTTCCGACGAATAGGCTCGAATTCGAATCCTTTCGAGATTTCGACATAAACGTCTCCAACTGGCAGCTCGCCTTGGAATGTGCCGTCGATATAGGCGTAAGGGGTGTCACCAAGGAGCAGATCGGCACCATAATCTTCAAACCAGTTGTCGTTCACCTCGTGGGTGTGACCGTAAGGCGGGAAATAACGACCATCGGGTGAGCGAAAATGAACGCGAGCAGCTGTTGGTTTTCCCGTGCTTGAATCGATAATTTTCCCGTGCACCCAGGTTCGTTCAGAAGTTAAGACTCTTGCGCTAGCTTCGCCGTTTTCACTGATTGCCTCGCCTTCGTTGAGAAGCTGACGAACATCGATCTCGCTGCCGTCGACCGTCAGTGTGGCGTCAACGGATGCTGTGAGGTCTACTGATGCAACAGTCGTCGGCGAATCATCGAACTCTCCCCAGCCTCGTACCGGGCTAGCGAGCCACGCTTCGCTGTCGAAGTTTTGGATATCCTGCTGGCGCGCTATTACACCGAGATCGACTAACAGCTCGATGTCATCCACAGATTTACCTTTTGAGTCGATCTGCAGAGTTTCGAGGGGCTCATGCCGCAGTGGATTTTCCTTACCGCGAAACATCGTTATTCCACCGATGGCGAACGCAGCCGCACCGGTCGACTCGATGCGTAACGAAGCGATTCTTTTCGTAGTGTCAGGAAGTTCCAATGCGTAGATCGTCCACGAGCTTGGTGGGTTCGATCTCCCTGCCTTATCGGCACTGGCGGGTGTGCGACCTGAAATTGGAGGATCGCCGACCATCACGCCGGTTTGCCATCGACCCCACGCGTTGTCGGGGTAGGGTTCTCGTTTTGGAAGGCTATTTATTGCCTGATGCTGGCGAGATGAAAATCCGCTTTGCATCCGAGTTTGAATCTGATTAATTTCAAATCGTCGCCGAATCGACTGACGATGTTCAGTTCCGTCCTTGTAAACGACCACGTAATCGGCGATATGCTCCCCCCGGGCGGTGACCACGGGGTTTAAGTAGTCAGAAGATTGACCAGCAACGGTGGTCGATGCGTTTTCGTCGCAAAAATGGGCAAATGTCAGATGAGACCCCGAAGACTCAACTTGGATTACAACCGATGTTCTGCCATCGAGAACTACCAATCGATTTTCAACAGAACAGGATCCGGCAATTTCGAATGGAACACCCCAAAAAGTCTGCTTGCCCACCGGCAGTGTCAAAATCGATGCTGCCGTTTTTTTCTCCCCAGTATCTCGAGTCGTCAGTTGAGCTGTTCAGATTGGCAGAAAGAGAAATAGGAGAAAATTTCGGCATTGAGTTGATCCGGTTTGACGTTTGAATATCCAATTACGACGCATGATGCGCCACCCGGTTAAAGCAAACAAGCCCCGGATCGCTCCGAGGCTTCTTTTGATATCAAGTGCTAGCTCGCAGATTCGACGGCTGACTTCACCTGATCAAACGGTGGTAGGTCAGATGGCACATCTGAAAGCCATTTCCATGCAATGTTTCCGTCGGTCCCAACAACAAATACTGATCGTCGGGCCGCGGTGTACCCACTCATGCCAGCGAAATCAGGAAACACTACGTCGTAATCAGCGATAGCAGTTTGTTTGTAATCACTGAGAACCGGGAATGGCAGATTGTTCTGGTCTCGGAATGCACCGTTTGCAAATCGACCGTCAACCGAAACGCCTAGAATTTCAGCATCTAGTGCCGAGAAATCAGCTAGAGAGTCACGGAATGTGCAAAGTTCTTCAGCACAAACACCGGTGAATGCAGCTGGGAAGAAAGCTATTACAGCCTTCTTACCTGAGAGATTATTTGAGTTGTACTCGTTTCCGTCGGTATCCAACAATACAAATGCTGGCGCCTTCGATCCTACTTCAGCGGACATATAAAACTCCTAGTTAAGCGTAAAAACATAAATCATTGGGTATCGATGACGATTATGCCATTGGTTTGCTTAGATGGACATAGCTACCTTGATGACTCCGTCTTGACGCAGACGATACATCTCAAAAGCATCTTGCGCATTTTCAAACGTGGTGTCGTGCGTCTTTAAAACACCAGGATCGATCCAGCCACGTTCTTTCAACGCCACGATGTCCCTGATTTCCTGAATGGGCTCGTGGGTGGCCGCTATGACAGTGGCATTCATCTGAATGTTTTTGCCCATCCATTTTCGGTGGTCAAATGAAACCGTCGTAGGGTCGACGAGACTGAACGAGATGATCTGACCTTCGTCTTTGACTAGATCGATCGCGATTCCCAAACCTTCGGGATTACCGCTAGCGTCTACTACAACGTCGTACATATCGCCTCCGGTAATTTCAGTCGAAGCTTCAATGGTGTCTTCGTTCGAGGCGTTGATCGTATGCGTTGCACCAAGTTCAGACGATTTTCGACAGCGATACTCTTCGAGGTCGATTCCAACGATCTGTTGTGCGCCTTGGCGCTCGGCAATCATTGTGAACGTGAGACCAATACCCCCCTGACCGATCACAGCGATTTTGTTTCCCATAGGATTGCCCCAACGTCGAGCAGAGAAAAGCGCTGTTCCAGAGTGCTGACACATCACCCACTCGGAAAGATCACCCCATTCAGGAAGCTTGATCAATCGGTCGGCGGTTTGAACGACTTGCTCCTGCATTCCGGCTACGTCACGAGGAATAACGATCACCCGTTGGCCCTCTTTGTAATCAGGATCACGACTGTCTACCACGACTCCAGCGCACTCGTGCATCGGTGCTCCGGGTGCAAATGGATAATCCTCTTCGGGAAGATCAGCGTCGTATTCGAGGTAAATATCACTTCCGCAAATCGAAAGAGATTCCAGTTTTACTTGAACTTCGCCATTTTCGAGCGGACTCGGTTCGGGAACGTCGATGAATTCGATTTTGCGACGGGCTACTACTCTGGCTGCTTTCAATTCATTCCTCTTGTGTTGTGCTATTCATTGGCTTCAGTATTTTAATTATCTGGAGAATTCTAACCCTGTTCGGCGTATACTCGGCGACCGCTGCAGTCCGAATTGTGATCAGGAAACTTATAGGAACGTTTTAGTTTGAAAATCTCACATATTGAAACCGTTCGAGTAAGCGATCCAGCCGCTGTCATTTGGGTTCGAGTACACACCGATACCGGTTTGATTGGACTTGGCGAAACTTGGTACGCAGCGAAGACTGTTGAATCGGCTGTGCATGATCACTTCGCTCCGTTAATCGTAGGTCGTGATCCGTTCGCCATCGAACGACACTGGTTGAATATGTTTCGGCTTTCAGACCATGCCGGATACGGCGGCGCCGAACTTCGAGCAATCTCTGCAATCGATATGGCTTTGTGGGATATAAAAGGACAGTCCGCCGGGGTACCTGTCTACGAACTTTTAGGTGGAGCTGTTCGGAAGAAAATTCGTGTTTATGCAACAGGAGGTCCTTTCGTCGGAGCTGGGGAACTGGCGAAAGAGTTGATCGACGACGGAATTATCGCCATGAAGATGGGGTCGACAATTCCAGTGGCAACTCCAACGGAAGGGCAGTACCTCGCACCGAAAGACCTAGATCATGTTTTACAGCCGTTTCGGGATGTCCGTGATGCGGTTGGTGATGGAATAAAAATCGCCAACGATGGTCACGGTAAGTGGGCACTTCCAGTCGCTATACAAATCGCAAAAGAAATGGAACCACTCGACATCATGTGGCAAGAAGACTTAATGCCGCTGCTAAACCCCGATGCACTTCGGCAGCTTCAGGACGCTACCACCACTCCCGTGTGTATTTCCGAGCGATTATTGACTCGGTGGCAGCTTCGAGAGTTCATCGAAAACGGCGCTGCGCAGATCGTAATGCCAGACCTCATATGGACCGGTGGGATTAGCGAAACACATCGGATTGCGGTTATGGCGTCGGCACACCAGGTTCCAGTCGCTCCTCATGATGCGACCGGGCCTGTAAATATCTTCGCCTGCGCTCATATCTGTATGAACTCCCCGAACGCCATGCTTATGGAACACGTACGCCCGTATTTGTACGGCTGGTATGGAGAATTCGTCGATCCGTTGCCTCCTATCGGGGACGGTTGGCTCCATGCGCCACAAAATCCCGGTATCGGTACAAGACTTCGATCCGAAGTGTTCGAACGCCCTGATGTACGACTTCGAGTCAGCGACGAATCGGTAATGATCGCCGGTATGAACGACGAAGGTTGGGAAGGCGGGCCTGTCTTTCCTGAAAAGATGTGGGCAGAGATGGAAGAAATTACCGACTTCCGGTCGCAAGGAATACCGATATATGAACGACAAATTCTTGGCAAAAGAGGTGAACAATGATCATCTCAAAAATTGAAACTATCAGATTTGGACAATTTCCTGATCTGATCTTCGTTCAAATTCACACCAATACAGGTCTGATTGGACTCGGTGAGACTTGGTACGGGGCTTCAACAGTTGAGTCGGCAATTCACGATCACTTTGGACCTCTGTTGATAGGTCGCGATCCCGCCGAGATAGAACGCCATTGGGATACGATGTTCCGACTTTCGGACCATGCCGGATACGGCGGTGCTGAAATGCGGGCTATATCTGCTGTCGACATCGCTCTTTGGGATATTAAGGGACAAGCATTGCAAATGCCTATCTTCGAGATTCTCGGAGGTGGCACAAGACATCGAATCAAGGTTTACAACACGCTCGGTGTGTATGGCGACATCAATGAAAGTTATGACGTGTGGACCGACCCTGTCGGGGTTGCACAGCGGCTTCTCGATCAAGGAATAACTGGCATGAAAATGTCGCCAACTGACTTCATCGCTCGCGAATCCGATGGACAACTTCTGTTTAACGACGACCTCGAGTGGGCGTTGCGTCCTTTGCGGGAAATTCGAGACAAGCTCGGGATGGAAATAGAGGTCGCCAACGATGCCCACGCAAAGTGGAACCTTCCGAATGCTCTGAAAATCGTGCGAGAAATGGAACCACTTCGGCCGATGTGGCATGAAGAGTTGATCTCGCCGCTAAACGAACAAGCACACGTGCGTCTTCAAGCCGCAACGACGACTCCGATCGCAGCTGCAGAACGACTGATGACTCGTTATCAACATCGTCGATTCATAGAGTCAGCGGCAGCAAGGATCAGCATGCCTGACCTAACTTGGACCGGTGGAATCTCGGAAGTGAAGAAGATCGCTACTCTTGCTTCGGTTCATCAGATGCCGATCGCACCTCACGACTGTGTCGGCCCGGTGAATATGCTCGCCTGTGCTCATATCGCAATGGCGACTCCAAACGTGATGATTATGGAGTACAACCGTGCGATGCATCTCGGCTGGTATCGAGATTTCATCGAACCAGATTTCGTTATCGAAGATGGATACCTTATGGCTCCAATCGAACCGGGTCTAGGTACGCATCTGAAGAAGTCGGTCAAAGAACGACCGGACGTAACAATTCGAACGAGCAACGAAAAACAGGAACCGTGGTTGATGTCGCCGAAACGATACACATATCCGCCTCCTGAGCTACAAAAAGAGTTCGTTAACAGCTCGGAACGCCGCAGGGCTGGTTCCGAAGCGGTTTACTACGACTAACATCGCCCGAATATTCACCGATCCTTCTGAATTACGAAACTAAAGACAATGCAAACAAATTCTGACAGTAAGCGAATTATCTTCATTGGAGCCGGTGCGGTCGGCTCGTACTTGGGTGGCTGGCTTTCGCATACTGGTCACGCAGTGACGCTCGTCGATTTGTGGGACGAGCAGGTGGAGACGATTCGTGAACACGGACTTCAGGTCGACGGCCCACATGACTCATTCGTAGCCCGTCCAACTATGTACCATCTGCACGAGAACGAACTGCTGGCTCGCGAAGAAAAGTTCGATATCGGATTCGTCGCCGTAAAGGCATACGACACTCTGTGGGCCGCTACTTTTATCGACAAATTTGTCAAGCCCCATGGCTACATCGTTTCATCTCAGAACACCTGGACCGATCCGGCGATTGCAGCCGCTGTTGGGGCTGATCGTGCAGTCGGTCTCGTAATGTCGAGCATATCTGTCGCCATGTGGGAAGCAGGAAAGGTCGAACGACCTGGAGACACACGACGACGAGATCATGGTCACATAGTTTTCCGGGCGGGCAATCACGATGGAAGCGATTCACCGAGATTGCATGAACTGATTGAGATGCTCAATCCGATCGATGGTGGAAAGATTACAACGAATTTGTGGGGTGAACGCTGGGCCAAGCTTGGACAGAACTCCATGGGTAATCCTGTAGCTGCGTCCAGCGGTATGGGAATGGCAGATCTAAATAAACACGCACGCGGTCGTGAACTACAAATTCGACTCGCTCAAGAAGTTGCAGCAGTCGGCCTGGCTCTTGGTCATGATGTCGAGAACTTTGGTGGCAAGAAGGCAAGCGAGTGGGCCGAAGCTTCCCGCGGCGATGTCTATGAATCCCTCGATGGCGAACTAGCCGAGAGATCGTCGGGAGCCAACTGGCGTCCTTCGATGGCGCAGGACGTAGTCAAAGGTCGTCCAACCGAGATTTACCAGATGAACGGATTCGTCTGTGAACAGGGCGCAACAGTCGGTATAGACACACCCGTCAACGCGGCGATGACTGACGTGATTCGGGAGATCGATGCCAACGAATTGGAATCCGGATTCGATAACGTCGAGAGAGTGCTGAAAGCAGCTGGTTACTAAATTCGATGGATCGGTTCGACAATAAGGGTTTAGACCTCTTTCAATTGTCGGGATTCCGTTAGAGTCGATGCATCACATTCGGTCTAGCGTTCGCGTACCAACAAAATCTCAGAAAACGTAACTAATTGCCCGGCATTCACGAAGATACTCTTATAGCGCTCGACCTGGAAACGACCGGAATCAGTTCCAAGACCGATCACATCATTGAGGTTGGGGCCGTGAAGTTCCGGGGCGATGAGCAAGTCGACACACTTAGCCTGTTGGTTAATCCTCAACGGAAGCTTTCGAACTTCATTATCAGCTTGACCGGTATTACACAGAGCGATGTCGACTCGGCACCCGATTGGGATGACGTGAAATCTGAAGTCGCTGACTTCATCGCCGGTGTTCCAATCATCGGTCATAACGTAGGTTTCGATGCATCGTTTCTGCGATCGCACGGTTTGAAACCACACGGTCTATACGACACGATGTCGATGTCTGAAATCGCGTTGCCAGCCGGACCTGAATACAGCTTGGGTCGATTATCTCGACGATTCGGGTTTATTCACGACAATCCTCATCGTGCGTTGTCAGACGCACTCGCAACACGGGATTTATTTCTGCATCTGCTTGGAATTATCGAACGATTTGACCGCGCTGTACTAGAACAGTTCAAGTTGCTCGGAGAAAAGGCGAATACACCGTTGGGTGCATTGGCGGCTCGAATTATCGCTGGTGATGACTCACCGTTTCTACCGATGAGCGATAGCTTGACTGGCATCGATCCAAAAGAACTCGGATTACGTCTTCGTTCCGCATCGAAAACTCCTTCCGTTGAGCCTCATAAATATGATCAAGATGAGAAAGCTGCACAAAAGGTTTCTGAAGCTGTCGACGACATATTCGGAGTCGGAGGTTCGTTAGAAAAATCACTACCGGGATTTGAATCAAGACCTGAGCAGGGCGAAATGGCGAAGGCGGTTTCGGTAGCCATTGATTCAGGCGAACATCTGATCGTCGAGGCTGGCACCGGTGTCGGGAAGTCGTTGGCGTACCTAGTTCCTTCATTGCTCACGGCGATCAGGTCGAGTAAAAAAATCGTCATCTCTACGAATACGATCAACTTGCAAGAACAGTTGATCGGTAAAGATGTTGCCATCACCTCTTCCGCATTGTGGGAGTACGGCGAAGCCGCCGACAAAATTCGAGCCACGCAGTTAAAAGGACGATCCAACTACGTGTGTTTCAAACGCTGGCAAAACGCAGTCCTTACCACTGACCCCAATGATCTCGAATCTAAGCTGCTGTCCAAACTGCTTGTATGGATGCGAGATACCGAGACTGGCGATCGGAGCGAGTTAGCTCTAGGGCGACTCACATCTCTATTCGGTCGTTTTTCAGCCCAAGGAGCGATCATGTGCCCATCTAACGAGGGGCCTTGTTTCTTGCGTAAAGCCAGAAATCAAGCGAATGCATCGAATGTCGTAATCATTAATCACGCACTTTTGATGTCAGATATAGCGATGGGTGGGGGACTACTCCCAGACCACGACGTACTGGTCATCGATGAGGCACATCACCTCGAGTCGGCGGCGACAAATTACCTTGGATTTTCGGTCAACCAAATTCAGCTTGAAAATGAACTCCGCCAGCTGACTGGTAATCGCGGTATATTGGCAAAACTTGCTTCGTCGATCTCCAAAGGCGTCGTGAACGCACTCGATGCCTCGACGAATATTGCAGCCCAAGCAACTCAAGCTGTAGAAGTAGCCGCTAACAATTCGTCAATAATGTTCGATATGGCAGCGAAAATTGCAGGCGAAGCGGGCTCTGGCTCCAAACAGCAGTCCGAGTTACGCCTTACCGATTCTATTCGTCGTCAGCCTTCTTGGAGTGACCTCGAAATAGCGTGGGAGAACGCAAACACCCGATTGCTAGAAGTTTCTGCGTATCTTGCTGAATTGTGTGAACAAGCGTCGGCGACTAAGGACAGTTCAGCAGAAGGTCTCATACTTGATGCCTACGCCGTGAAAGACACGATCGAATCGTCCGCTACAGCGCTGCGCGAGGCAATTCCAGAACCGAAAGATGACAGCGTATATTGGTTACGTGGTCAATCAGGGAATCGTGGGACCAATATCAACGGTGCCCCGCTGGACGTTTCGGGAAAATTGAATCAAGCGTTGTTCGAGGGAGATCGATCGGTGATTCTCACCGGAGCGACTATCGCTTACGAAAAGTCATTCGAGCGTTACCGTAATTCGATTGGTTTAGAGACTGGCAACGATCTCGTGTTGGGATCGCCATACGACTATAAAAAGAACACGCTAATTGCAGTTCCTGAAGACATGCCTTCTCCAGGCGAGCCTGGTTTCGCCGATGCGACCGCCGATGTGTTGAAAGACATTGCACGTTCCAGTGCTGGCAGAGTGCTCGTACTGTTCACTTCGATATCTGCCCTTGATAACGCCAAAAAAGCGATCACATCGGTGTTGGGAAGAGACGGCATTCGAGTCATCGCTCAGGGAGCGGACGGCTCGCCAGCCCGAATCATGCGAATGCTGGCGGAAGAAGGTCGAACTATCGCATTGGGAACAAGTAGCCTCTGGGAAGGTGTTGACCTTCAGGGAGCATCGTTAGACGCATTGGTTATGGCGAGATTGCCGTTCCCAGTGCCATCGGACCCGGTAGTGGCGGCTCGTAGCGAGCTATTCGAAGATGGGTTTAACGAATACAGCATTCCTGAAGCGGTACAGCGATTCCGACAGGGTTTTGGACGCCTTATCCGTTCTCGCACCGACCGTGGGGTATTCGTTATTCTCGACAATAGAATTGTGACCAAACAATACGGCGTGAAATTCCAACGAGCATTACCGCGATGTACTGTTCGTCGGGTTAGTACACAGCGCTTATTTCCTTTATTGGAGAGCTGGCGCGATGGGACATTTGAGTGACGATAACTGATAGCGCTTCGACTACCACCAGCTCTGTGATATTGCCCGTAGGCTACGTCGATGTTGCTGCGACCCTAGATGGTGGGCAAGCATTTCGGTGGTGGCCGGAAGAGTCGGGTGGATATCGAGGCGTTGTTGGACGTCGTACAGTGAATGTCAGCGAGATTGACGGTGGAGTGGTTGTCACACCTCGTGATGGCAAGGAAATCGAGGGCCTCGAGCACACGATGCTCGAATATCTTGGTCACGATCAAGATATCGAAGGCTTTCGTACCCGATTTGCCGATGATCCATGCCTAGGACCTGCTTTGCGCGGGTATTCAGGACTTCGAGTTCTTCGTCAGGATCCATGGGAAGCTTTATTTGGATTTATCACTTCAAGCACATCAAACATTCCGAGAATCAAGCTCAATGTTGGAACAGCCGCTGAACGACTTGGCTATCCAGTAGGGCCTGGAGTCAGAGATGTTACTTTCCCTGAACCTGAAGTCGTTGCTGAAGCTGGCGAACAATTCCTGCGTGACCTTGGATTCGGATTCCGAGCCAAATATATTTCACCGGCTGCAGAAGCCGTCGCCTCTGGTCAATTACGGTTAACCGATCTCAGAGAGGCATCATATTCGGATGCTCGAGAGGCACTTGTTGCCCTTCACGGAGTTGGGGAGAAAGTGGCCGACTGCGTGCTGGCGTTCTCGCTAGACAAGCCGGAATCGTTCATTGTAGATCGACACATTATGCGCGCAATGCACAAGTGGTACGACCTGCCTGAAAAGGCATCACTGAGTTACGCCGCCGATTGGGCTCGTGATTTCTTCGGAGAACACTCAGCGCTGGCGAATCAGTACATGTTCCACCGCGAGCGTCTTGCACGTCGTGCGTCGGAATGGGGCGGCACACACGTTGAACGTGCATTGCCTGAAGACGAGGTTTAGTTACTAGGTGAGGAAACCGGGGAGTCGACTTTTAGCGAGGGCGATTTCTTCTTGCTTGGAGCTGACTTTACCGTCGAGCTTTGCCCTGCGCACAATGTCGATTAGCTGACCGATTACTGGCCCTTGCGGGATACCGATATCCAAAAGATCATCACCGGTAATTTCCGGCTTGATGAATTGAATGTTCTCGACGTATTCAATCAGTTTGTCACGGCGAGGCAGTGGTGGTCCGGCAAGTATGTAGGCGTTAATCGAAGCTAGTGGAATTGATCGCAGTAATTCAGAAACTTCGCTTGGTGCGAGGTTTGGCTGATCCAATATTGCTGCATGCTTGGCGAGTTGGACGTTTCCAGTAATTGATTCATCCCAAGTTATGAGTCCGTTAAACCGGTTTACAACCTGTTTCGCCTCGTCTTCATTTAAGCCGAACGTAATAATAGCCAAAAGATCGGGTAGTTCTAGAGAAATTGATTCTGATTCAGATTGCTCAGACAAAACCTGAAGAGCTTTGGTTCCAATTCGGAGACCTGGACTAATTGCAGCGAGCAATCCGTTTTCCTCGGACATTTTCAACATTTCGACTCTATTAGGCTCCGATAGAATTTGTTCAAATTCGTTTCGAACCCGTGTACCGCTTAGTCGATCAATGTTCGATAGAGATTTAGATATAAGTTCGTTTGTGCGGGAATCGATATTGAACCCAAGACGAACGGCGTATCGCACAGCTCGGAAAATTCGAGTTGGGTCATCGACAAAACTATCGTCATGCAGCACTTTGATCCGCTTGCGCATGACATCGCCTAACCCGTTCTTGGGATCGACCAGCGTTCCCCAGTCTGTTCCCATTAGCGATATTGCCATCGCGTTTACCGTGAAGTCTCTTCGCTTTAGATCCTCATCGATCGACGAAACCGAAACATCAGGAAGTGCTGCTGACCCAGCATAGGTTTCAGATCGAGCAGTTACGATGTCAATCGATGACACATCGGAAAAAATTCCGCGTGTACCGATTTTGAACGTCATGAACTGCGATTCATCGGGTGCACTTACGCCGATCCGTGCAGTAAGCTCCTGAGATAACGCTTTGGCGTCACCGACAACAGATAGATCAATATCGCCAGGCGTACGGCCGAGAATAAGATCACGAACGATTCCACCGACGACGTAAACGCCATCGATGCTGTCAAGGTCGCTCGATATATCACGACAGAGTTCGAATACGCGTCTGTATTCGGCGGAAGATTTTGATGTGAGAAGCTGGGAAAGGTTGGGCATTTACGCTGATTACTGGGCTTGAAATCAAATACTAAGCGTTAAACCTAAATCTTTGCCTGAACGATTTGATGTAGCGTTGCTAGACTTTGTCGGAATACGCGAGGGACTAGCGAAAGAATTGTTGTTAGTAATGTCAGAAAATACTTCGGTCAAGATTGATGTGTTCATCGACTACACCTGACCATGGGTTCGTCAGGCCGGCATTTGGCTGGCCAGGGTAAAAGACGAGATCGGGGATGACCTCGAAATCAACTGGCGTAGCTTTGCTTTAGAGCAAGTGAATTCCAAAGAAGGCGAAAACTGGAAAGCGTGGGAGCAGAGCGACGAATACGTGAGTCGAGGTCTCTGGCCACTTCGAGGTGGTATCGCAGCACGTAAGCAGGGCACTACTGCTCACAACAACTATATGGAAAAAATACTTCACGCTAAGCACGTTGAACGCCAAGACGTGCGTACTCGTGAATCAATCATAGCTATCGCTGTTACCGCCGACTTAGATATTGACCATTTCACGATGGTTCTCGACGATCACGAATCTCTCGCTCAAATTGGGATCGATCATGAAGAGGCGCTTACGCACGGAGTGTTTGGTACTCCGACGTTCGTGTTCGAAGATGGAACCGCTGCATTCTTAAAGATGTACACACCGCCAGAAGATGAATCGTTGAGTGCATTCAAAGACTTCATGGGCATCGCAAGTAGCCGCACATATTTTGGCGAACTCAAACGTCCGCAGCCGCCTTGGCCTCGTGGCGTTCAAGATTAAGACTGCACAACATTGCCGACAACACCGCTTGAAATAGAAGATCTCGATGCGATAGAAAATGCGCTGGGAGTCACGTTCATTAATCGTGATCTTCTCATGCTTGCGCTTACTCATCAGTCATACATAAACGAACATCCTGACGAACTTCCGATTTCTAATGAACGACTGGAATTTCTAGGCGACTCGATAGTAGGAATGGTTGTTGCCGATCGGTTGTACATGGGTGCTCCCGATCTACCGGAAGGTGATCTCACAGTTCGACGGTCGCAAGTCGTTCGCAAGGAAACGTTGGCCGCTGCTTCCAAATCTATTGGCTTGGGGCAGTGGCTGGTTATGGGTAAGGGCGAAGCGGCTGCAGGTGGGAACGACCGGAAGTCCAACCTAGCTGATTCGTTCGAAGCCGTGGCTGGAGCGGTTTTCGTAGATCAGGGATACGAACACGTTTATTCCTTCGTTAATCATTGGTTAGGTCCGTATGTAGACGACGTACTCCGTACCGAAACGCGAAAAGACCCGAAATCGGTGTTGCAGGAATATTTACAAGGGAACGGCGGCAAACCGCCTCGTTATCGTCTAGTCTCGGAATCGGGACTGCCAAGCGATATCGTATTTACGATGGAAGTCGTTATCGACGGCGAAGCAATAGTGTCAGGCACGGGATCTAGGAAGATTGATGCGGAACGAGAAGCCGCGGCTAAGGCACTAAACATACTCAAGTCGAAGTTAGACGAATAACGTTCGATTCGCAAAAAAACGCAGATGACTGAAAAGAGGAACCGACACTGTTCGGCGTATTTAAAAACAAAGAAAAGACTACTGAAAGTTCGGCCAAGACAGGATCAGCCTGGAGAGGTCGACTTGGCGGTATTTTCAGTCGTTCGAAAATAGATGATGACTTCTGGGATGAACTCGAAGAAGCACTCATTATTTCTGACGTCGGTGTGAACACGACGATGAGTCTGATCGATGATCTGCGAAATCAGTTCAAGAACGAATTTATCAAAGAACCAGATCAGGTTCGTGTTCGAATGCGCGATCTGATCACTGAAATGCTCACTGATTCAACGAACATTGATCCAATTCCTGCCGGCGAACCAGTGATATTGCTGGTGGTTGGCGTGAACGGTGCTGGTAAAACGACTTCGATCGCGAAAATCGTTGATGGGGCGAAGTCTGAAGGCAAGAACATAATGCTCGCCGCGGCTGACACATTTCGGGCTGGGGCAATCGAGCAAATCCAAATATGGGGCGAACGGCTCGGCGTACCGGTGATCTCACAATCAGCCGGAAGTGACCCCGGTGCTGTGGTATTCGACGCTATAAATGCCGCTAAGGCACGAAATATTGATCTGCTGATTATCGATACAGCTGGACGCCTTCACACTACGCACAACTTGATGGAAGAACTTCGCAAGGTTCACGGAATCGTAGAAAAAAACGGTTCAGGGTTTACACAACGAATCATGCTGGTTATCGATGGTACCACCGGACAAAACGGAATGATTCAGGCTAAGTCGTTCACTGAATCTGTGAATTGCAATGGTGTATTTCTTACTAAGCTAGATGGAACAGCAAAGGGCGGAGTGGCGGTCGCTATCGCGGGAGAACTAGGATTGCCGATCTGGTTCATAGGAACCGGCGAGAAATCATCTGACATGTCTTTGTTTGATTCAGAAGCGTTCGCGGCAGCCTTGCTTCCCGAACCGACTAGCTAGCGAGGAACTGGCTTTGAAGTACTACTTCACCAACTAATGCTGCAAGCAATCGTAACTCTACTCACTGTCGAGATTATTGGGCTCACCGCGTTCCCTATTGTTGCACGTGCATTTCCGATTTTGGCAGATCGCGGTTGGGCGATTTCGAAACCAATCGGAATGCTGATCATCGCCACAGCTGTGTGGCTGCTGTCGTACACCAAGCTGGTGCCTAACGATCCAGTGAGTTGGTGGGTGACCTTGGCAGTGCTCGCTCTAGTGAGCATCTGGTTCCTTTACTCAGACTTGGCGCAACTGAAACGAGCAGTTTTAAGACGCTGGCGAGTAATCGTCGCCATAGAAATTGTATTTATTCTGTTTTTCGTGATGTTCCTCTCGATGCGGGCATTCGACCCTGCAGCGTCGGGCACTGAAAAACCGATGGATCTCATGATGCTGACAGCCGTGACAACCGACGATTACGCTCCGCCCGAGGATCTATGGCTCGCCGGTGAACCAATCGTTTACTACTATTTCGGATATTGGATATACGGCGGCGTGAACGCCATGGCAGGGAGTTCGGCGGCAGTAGCGTTCAATGCCGGCATGGCTCTTGTGGCAGGGCTAAGCGCGGCCGTAGCCTTCTCGCTGGCCGTGACATTCGTTCGACGAGATGGCGGCGCACTAAAACCATCGATAATCGCCGGAGGCGTCTCAGCGACGTTGTTACTGCTTGTATCAAATCTATCTGGTTTATGGACACTCCTCGACATCACTAAGATCGCTCCTGTGTGGTTATTGAACTGGTACCACGGCAACGGATACGAGCGGATAGACAGAATCGCTATCTGGCGCCCTGATGATTTTTGGTGGTGGTGGAAGAGTTCACGAATCACCAATACATTTGATGACGCTGGGAATGGACTCGACTTTACGATCACAGAGTTCCCGTTTTTTAGTTTCTTGTTAGGAGACTTTCACCCGCATTTGATGTCGATTCCATTCGTACTCACAGGTCTCACAGTACTCACGGCATTATTCCTGGTGCATAAAACGATTTCATTCAAAATCCTTAGAAAAAACGTGAGCGCCGCAGTGATAACGGCATTGGTGATCGGATCGTCTGGTTTCATCAATTTCTGGGACCTTGGGCTACTATTGTTGTTGTCAATTGGGCTGGTTGTCGCAGGTTGGGTTTCGCAACGTAAATCAGGCATCAAATCGATTTTGGTAACTGCATTACCCATGATGTTTCTTTGGGTTATTGGAATATTGGTCTATTCGCCGTTCTACTTCGGCACAGCCGAGAGCCAAGTTCAATGGCCGCCACTCGCTCCTGTGAAATACGGATCGCGACCTATTCACTTCTTGTCGATATGGTCTCTACTTATACTTGTCGCAGCACCTACAGCGATCATTCTTGCCAGTCGCTACACAAACGTAGTCGTACAATTGTTGGTAGGTAAGAAAGCTGTCGCAGAACGGCGAAGTCATCTGTTTTGGCGACCAGCCTGGATTACGGCTGGGATGCTTACAGTTGTTCCGTGGCTGGTTTGGGCGGTAACCCATTTGGCGTTCAACGAATCGGCGAATCCGTCCGACATCGTGTCTAGACTTCCTGTAACCGCCGTCTTAGGAGTGGCTTCAGCGACTCTTATTGCCGTGCTGTTGACTCGTGCTAGGCGTGGTGCCGATGATGGCAGCCACTTCGTAACAATGCTCGGGGCGCTTACGCTGTATCTGTTTTTTGCAGCTGAACTGTTCTTCGTTCACGATTTATTCGGCAATCGAATGAACACGGTTTTCAAATTCTATTATCAAGCGTGGATCGTTCTATCGGTGGTAGGCGGGTATGGAACCTACGTGTGGTTGAAACACCACTCGCTAGTGACCGGGCGAAAGAAGCTTCTAAGTAGAACAGCGCTTGCTATTGTCGCCGTACTAGCACTCAGTTCGGTTTATTTCCCAGTAGCGGCTGCAGTTGCTAAAACAACATCATCAGGATTGGGCCCAAATATCGACAGTTTGAGCTATATGGAATCTAAAGATTCCGATGAATTGAATGTAATAAACGATTTACGGGAAATTGCTGGTTCTGACGACGTAATGGTCGAAGCTATCGGGGATAGTTATTCCGAATATGCTCGAATTTCGGGATCGTCTGGAGTTCCTACGGTTATCGGTTGGGTATTTCACGAAAGGCAATGGCACGGTACCGATGAACTGTTTGCTGATCGGGAAGAGGATGTCCGAACGATCTATACGACTATAAATACAGACGAACTTCAAGCATTGATTGACAAATATGGCATTACAATGGTGGTCTTAGGCCCTCGGGAAAGAGCAACCTACGGCAACATTGTGGCGGGAATGTTCGATAGGCTTGGTGACCGTATTATCGAGCACGGTCTTTACACCGTGTTCAGCATCGATTAACTACTTTTGACGACAGATATTCGGCCAAGTGAATCTTCAGATAACGCCCAGTCCACCGACGGTCTTTGGGTCGATGGTCATTGGGTGACTGGTGACGCTGCTCGTCTCGTTCATAAACCCACAATTGCACCTGATCTAACTCAAGAACAGTCGAAGTCCCGAAACGGGTTTTCTATTCCTTTCCGAATTGAATTCTCTATCTACACGGGTCTCGTACTTGTTGCTCTCGCCATGAGGCTTTACGATCTCGGCGGTCGAGCTGTCCATCACGACGAGAGCCTTCACGGTTATTTCGCATACCAACTGTTCAACGGTGGTGGATACGACCACAATCCGCTAATGCACGGAATGTTTCTGTTCCACTCCATGGCAACATCATTCTTTCTTTTCGGTGACAGCGACTTCTCTCTTCGACTCCCTATGGCTTTATTCGGGACTGGACTAGTACTTGTTCCTTTGATTCTGAAGCCTCGAATCGGTCAATTTGGTGCTCTGACAGCCGGCTTCATGCTCGCCTTCTCGCCATCGATTCTTTACTACAGTCGTTTCGCTCGAAACGACATATTTATGGCTGTATTCACGTTGGCTTTGGTCGGCGTTATGTGGCGATATATCGACAAGCCTAAAAACCGTTGGCTGTACATCGGTGCAGCACTGGTCGCTGTGGGTTTCGCCACTAAAGAAACCCAATACATCGTTATTGCATTGCTCGGCGGGTTTTTAGTCACTCAAGTGTGGAAAGAAATTCGCGATTGGTTGTACGCACGTCGATCACTCGCTGAATTCAGTCCTGAAGCATCTTTCTTAGTATTGCTGGCCACTTTGACTTTACCGTTATTGGCCGCAGGGCTTGCCATATTTCAAGGTGTGTTCGGCGTGGTACTGGCTGCAGAAGATGGCACTCCGGGAGTGCCGACTGGAAGTCCTAACGGATCAGGTTGGTACGTGGCTATAGGTATTAGCGCAGTGTTCCTTGGAGCGGCGTTGGCGGCCGGTTGGTATTGGAACAGACGAGTGTTCCTAGGAGCGTTCGCTGTATTCGCCCTTGTATTTATCTTATTATTCGCGAATTTCGGTTCCAATCCTGCCGGAGTCGGTAGCGGAGCTTGGCAGTCGCTTGGGTATTGGCTTGCTCAACAAGACGTGGCTCGTGGTAATCAGCCTTGGTATTACTACTTCACCATTGGCACGATCTACGAGTTCATGCCCTTTGCAGTCGCAGCTGGTGCGGCCTTGTACTACGGGTTCAAATCGGGACTCCGTCCTTGGATTCTCATCGCTCTTATCGCCGGTGCGATGTTGGTTTTGGCAAACGACAGTTTGAGTTTCGAAAAGGGACTCATTAAACGCGCTGAACAGGATGTTCTCACCTACGTCGGTCAATTGGCCTTGCTTACGGTGTATGGATCTGCAATTGCGTTGACTCTTGTCATACGAACCACCAAGTTCAATAAATTCCTGTTCTTCTGGACTGTCGGCACGTTCATCGCCTACACGGAGGCTGGTGAGAAGATGCCGTGGTTGCTAGTGAACATCGCTTTGCCGGCAGTAATACTCGCAGCCAGCACGGTCAATGACATAGTCATGTCTATCGATTGGCGCAAGGCTTGGAGAAACCGGGCGGGACTTGCCATTGTCGGTGTGCCGTTGTTCTACATGATGCTTTGGAATATCGTGGGTCATGATCTCGGGGAAGGGTCACGCCAATTTGCGGCTGTTTGGGCTATTTTGGCTGTTCTTGGGCTGCTGCTTCTCGGACTTCAAGTTCTGGGTTCAAGAATTGGTCGGTCGCAAGCTCTTTGCATAGTTGGATTGTTGACCGTAGTAATTATGTTTGGTTTTACATTCCGTGCAGGTTGGATCGCCACCTTCGAGAACGGCGACATTCCGGTTGAAATGCTCGTGTACACGCAGACAGCACCTGACATACATAATCTCGTTAAAGAGATAGAACAGACCGCTGGTCTCACGGGAGATCGTTACGAGATAAAACTCGCAATCGATATTCGTGATGCCTACTCTTGGCCTTGGCAGTGGTATCTCAGGCGCTATACCGAGGTTTCCTACAGAGATCACACGGCGGATGAAATCAAGGTGGCTGACGATCGATTGATAGCTGTAATTAACGTAAACAATCAGACGACAGCGATAACTAAAATGCCAGATGGCTTTTCTGAAGGTCGAAGACTAGTTCATCGTTGGTGGTTCCCTGAACGGTATCGAGATGTAACTCCAAAGACGTTCTTTGACACGTTGTTGGATCGAAACCGCTGGACAGGATCGTTAGACTATTTCCTTTACAGGGAACTTTCGAACCCGTTGGGCACAATCGATTCCTACGTTTATTTCTCTGACGAAGTACCGTTAGTGCCCGCCAAGTAGATCGTTTCGTTGTTTGAGAGTTTAAGGACACCGGTAACGCCGTATGTTTTTTTGGAATAAAGCCTTCTGGCTGGGCGCAATCGGAAGCGCAGCATTCCTCGGCGTGTTCGTATGGTTATTTGTCGATTTCGATACGATCGGCTATGTTCTGGCTGAAGCCAATTACCTGTACGTAGCTCCGTCACTAGCTTTCTATTTCGTGGCCGTATGGTTCAGATCAGAGCGCTGGAAATTCCTACTTCGTCCACTTATTGGCGCACCCAAGAAAAGCATCTATTCGGTGGTTGTAGTCGGCTACATGGCGAACAATCTAATTCCGGTTCGAATCGGTGAAGTTGTTCGTTCGTATTACCTGAGCCTTCGTGAATCATGCTCTGCTCCAGCGGCATTCGGCACTGTCGCTGTCGAACGAGCCACCGACGTACTAGCGTTGCTATTTTTCCTGGCAGCGGCTGGGCTGATGGGCACAGTTGGTGTAGAACGGGCAGTTGGTGATATTTCTTCCGATGTGCCTGGCGGGGCAGCGATGCTCGCCGTGGTGGCCTTGCTGCCGTTCTTAGCGGTATTCAGCGCCGTATTGGTAATTTCTACTGCCAGCCGAACAACAGTTCTCCAGTGGATCGACCGTTTTATGTTCATGCTCGGCCGTGGTTTACGGGATCGTTTGCTAGGTATTGCCGATCGACTGATCGAAGGGCTTACGGTTGTTCGTTCACCCGCTGATCTGGCGAAGGTGTTTGCGTGGTCGCTTCCGGTTTGGGCTTCGGAAGCTACGATGTACTACCTGATCGCTATTGGTTTCGATCTCCGACCAATATTCGACAGCCAAGTCGAGTTTATCGCTGCGATACTTGTGTTCACAGCAGCAGCAAATCTCGCCGGTGTTTTGCCATCCACAGCTGGTAGTTGGGGACCTTTCGACTTCTTCGGTGCTGCCGCATTGGTGGCACTCGGAATAGGGCAGGAAGTAGCCGCTGCTTACGCTCTGACAGTTCACGTGGTGCTTTGGGTGCCGCCGACAGTTGTCGGGGCTGTGTTGTTGGTCATGGACGGCAATTCGCTTTCCAGCCTAATGAAGGGCGCTAAAGAATCGGATCAACCGATTGCAGGAGATATTTCGTCCTAATGAAAATTGGAATTATCGGTGCCGGAGCGGCAGGACTTTCCGCAGCGTTTTATCTTTCTGCAAAAGGTCACAAAGCAGTCGTATACGAGTCAGCACCGTTTATCGGTGGGCAGGCTTCGACGATTCAGGTTGGCGGAAGTCCGTTAGAACGTGGCTATCACCACCTGTTCACCAACGACCAAGCGATTCTCGATTTGATGTCGGATCTTGGCGTGGTCGAGGCAATGAAGTGGTATCCGTCACGGGTGGGCACGTACACGTCTGGGAAGGTTTATAAGACCACCACTGCATTAGATCTTCTCCGATTTGGAGCGATTCCATTTTTCGATCGAATCAAGCTCGGATTATTTGCACTTAAGGTCGGTCGTATTAGCGAATGGCGCGACCTTGAAGACCAGACTGCCGACTACTGGCTGAGAGAACGGCTCGGCGGTAAGGCATATGAGAAAGTTTGGGCTCCGCTTCTCAAAGGCAAGTTCGGCGAGTTTTACGATCAGATCGGTATGCCGTGGTTTTGGTCAAAGATTCAGACCCGGTTCGCTTCCCGGCAAGGCATACGCGGTCGAGAGATGCTTGGTTACCCCGATGGAAGTTTCGACACTATCTTTGACAAGCTAACTGATGCTATTAAATCTCATGATGGCGAAATTCATATTTCAACGCCTGTTGAGAGAGTTGAAGTTGTCGACGGTGTTGCGAAAGCATTGATTGCTAAGTCGCCATCGGGAGAACAAATTCGGGAAGAGTTCGACACTATTCTGTCGACTGTTCCTTCATTCTCATTTCCTGATCTGGTCGATCTGCCAGAGGATTACAAAAAGCGCCTTACCGACGTTCACTATCTGGCAGCTGTAGTCGTAGTTCTTGAGATGGACCGACCTCTCACTCAGTACTACTGGATGAACATCGCTGATCCTGACGTGCCGTTCCTAGGTTTAATCGAACACACGAATATGTTGCCTAAAGAGTGGTACGACGGCAGAAATATTCTGTACTTGACCAACTATCTCGATAGGACCGACCCGTTGTTCAGCTTGTCGAAAGACGAACTACTCGATCTGTATTTGCCGCATTTGACCAAGTTTAATCCTGGATTCGAACGTTCGTGGATCAAAAAAGTTCATTACAACGCACTTAGCGCTGCGCAACCGATTATCGGTACCAACTACTCCAAAGTTATTGCCGATCATCGAACGCCGTTCAAGAAGCTTTATTTGGCGAACACGACTCAGATCTACCCAGAAGACCGTGGAACAAACTATTCGATCAAGATGGGTAGAGAACTCGCCGATATGATCGTCGAAGATGAACGACATGACTGGAAAAGATGGAAGTAAACTTACTCGATCTCAGCAGCACGAAGTAACAAGAACATACTGGAATATGAAACGATGGGACAACTCGAAGATCAAGTAGCGATCATCACTGGCGCTGGAACGGGAATCGGCCGAGAAGCCGCGTTGATGTTTTCCGATCAGGGAGCGAAACTGGTTCTGGCCGGACGTCGAATTGAACCGTTGAATGAAGTCGTGACGCTAATAGAAGCCAAAGGCGGGTGCGCCGTCGCCAAGTCAGTTGATTTGGAAGATGGCGATGCAGCGGCCGGTCTCGGTACTTGGACTATTGCCGAGTTTGGGCAGGTTGATGTTCTTGTGAACAATGCTGGACACAGTTCCCATGTGCGATCGATTCAGTACGTGGGTCCGGAAGAATGGGCGAGCGTATTCAAAGTGAACGTCGAAGGCGTTTACCGACTCACTCAGTCGGTTGTCGGTTCGATGATTGAAAACGGTGGCGGAACTGTAGTAACCACATCCTCTTACGCAGCACTCCATCCTGGATTGCTTGGTGGGGCGGCTTACAGCGCTGCAAAGTCGGCTTCATACAACATGATGCGCGGCATCAATGCTGAGCTAAATGCTAAAGGAATTCGGGCTTCAACGATTTTGCCGGCTGAGGTTGATACACCCATTCTCAATAAGCGACCTCACAATCCAGATGCCGACGCCCGTGCAACGATGATGATGCCGGAAGACGTTGCTGCAGCCATTTTGCTGTGTGCGACTTTACCTGGGCGAACAGTTATCGAAGAGATCGTGATGTCGCCGACTCAGCCTCGTGATCGATCTATAGATCTGGAAGTTGCAGCTAAAGCTGGATCGCCAGACGCATAGGGCGTTTTATTCGCCCGCACCATTACAGAAATAGTCGACCATCGGCGTGAATTAGAAATTTTTCCAACCCTACTCCTAGTTGTCGGCTTGATCGTCGGGAATATTCCAATGGCGAAGAGTTAGCTTTGTACCGGTTTCGACTAGCTCAAGAATGACCTCTATAGGATAATCGAGGTCATTACCTTCGAAATCTGTCGTACTCCATGTCTGAAGAATCCGCTTGCCTGCTTCGATCTCTAGTGTGATCCCTTTGATCTACCCGGTATGAGCTGTAAAAAATCCAGCGATGCTCGCTCGTCGCGGTTGCTGATGAGTGAGTCATACCTGGGTGTTTTTCACCGTCAATCCAAGCGTCGAGTACAACGCAGGGTTTCTGTTTAAATTGCAAACGCTTCATGGGAATCTGTGCGGATATTGGGCGAACTGATTGTATTAACTATCGATCGCGTACATCCGAGATCATATCTGGATCATTTCCTGTCCATGACTCTCGATACTGTACTCGGCGTTCGCCCCGATTACCAACAACCTCGAATACTGGCGACTCATGCCCACCCCAGTGGAAGTGTTGTCCGGGTTCGTCGGTGACTTCGATAGTGATGTCTGATCTATCGAACAAATCCTTTCGAAGCCGAGTACCTAGACCGGGACCTTCTGGAGCAAGCATGTATCCATCGATCACTTTGATGTTTGTTTCGAGAACCTTCTCGTACCAGCCGCCCTTACCGTAGAACGCTCGGCAGCTTTCCATAAGGAACACATTCGGTGCGTTCATTGAGATATGTGCGCAGGCAAATACGTTTACTGGGCCCGTCATATCATGGGGGGCTACAGGGCGCTGTTCAGCCTCGGCCATTGTGCAAATTTTCTTGGTTTCCGTAATCCCTCCTGTCCAAATCAAGTCGGGCATAACGACTTCGGCCGCTCCTGCCTTTAGGTATTCCCTAAATTGATATTTGCTGATAAGTCGCTCAGAAACACAAATAGGAGCTTCGAGTTCGTCAGCGAGTCGCAAGTGGCTTTCGACGTTGGTCGGTTGAATGAGTTCTTCCTGCCACATCATGTCGAGATGATCCATTGCCTTACCGATCTTGATAGCCGAGTTGAGGTTCCAGCGTCCGTGCCCATCATTGGCTACTTCGATCTGATCACCAACGGCGGCTCTGATGTCCTCGACCGGCTTCAACAGCAGCTTCATGTCTTCATTTGAAATGTGGGTACCGCGGTTGATATCAGCGAACTGATCGGTGAACGCCCACTTCATCGCTGTGATGCCGTCGTCGAGCAGGCTCTTTGCAAGCGTTCCCGCGTCCACGATCGCCATCTCCATATCTTTGTTGTCGCCGTATTGGCCAGTCGTGTTGTACGTTCGAATTTTGTCTCGGCATGCGCCACCTAGCATGTTGTATATAGGCTGCCCAGAGACTTGCCCAGCGATATCCCATAAAGCGATATCGATTGCGGAAATTGCACGTGCTTCGGCTCCTGCGTATCCAAAAGCGTTTGCCATATCGAACATGTCTCGCCAATGTCGTTCGATAGCAAGAGGGTCCTTGCCTATAAGCATTGGTGCGAACATTTCGTGGACGCAGCCTGTTACTGCCCGAGGGCCGAAGAACGTTTCGCCTAATCCGATATGACCCAAATCGGTTTTTACTTGAACCCAGACTATTGCGGGAAATTCTTCGATTCGGATTGTTTCAATTGAGGTGATTTTCACGCTCTGACTCCGCTCGTTAATGACTGTTATTGGTTGATCAACGTATTCTATTGCGCATATTAGATTGTTGAGAGGAAATTGCGTTGGCGAAAAACATCACTGAACGACTCGCTGCTTGCTACACCGGAGCCGTTTATGACGTAATGAGAGAAATGGGGCACCCTAATTGCGTGTTGCCTCACGATATCCGCCCGCTCGACGATACTCAGACTCTTGCCGGACCGGTTTGGACATGCAGCGGTCGTATCGACGATTCAATTTCAGACGATGATTCGTTAATGAGCTGGACCGGATTGCTAGGCAAAGCTCCGTCAGGGTCGGTATTGGTTTGCCAGCCAAATGACTCGACAATTGCTCACATGGGCGAACTTTCAGCAGAAACCCTGAATCATCGCGGCGTCCTCGGTTATGTTGTCGATGGTGGCAATCGTGACTCTGAATTCATCAAAAAACTCGGTTGGCCAGTGTTCTTTCGCTACTTCACTCCGAAGGACGTAGTAGGGAAGTGGGTAGTGGAATCGATGGGTAAGCCGATCGTAATCGGTGAAGTTGAGATCACGTCAGGCGACTGGCTTCTTGCTGATATCGACGGCGTAGTGGTTATCCCCCAGTCGGAGATCGAGACGGTTTTAGATAAGACTGAAGAAATCATGTCGACCGAAAGTGAACTCAGGGCGATGATTCTGAACGGTATGGATCCACAGGAGGCGTACAAAAAGTATCGACTTTTCTGAACCTTAAAGATTCGCTCTAATCCCGTTGTCTCGCATATTGGGCTCTGCTAGGATTGTGATTCAATTCTCGAAGTCGAATATCTTACTTTTTCGTTGAGGCTAAATTGACCACTGCTGAGACATCGCAGAGCTCGAAATTACGTGAACAAATCAGGCAAGTGCTGAACGCTCAACCGCAGCCGACGGTAACAGTCCTTTCATCGCTTATCGCTATACAGGATTCGATTCACTATCTTCCTGACGAAGCCATCAAAGAGACGTCTACGTTCTGCGGTGAAACTATCAACGAAGTCTGGAGCGTTGCATCGTTCTACACGAACTTCCGTTTCACAGCACCCGGCGATAAGACGCTTGATGTGTGTTGGGGACCTGCCTGCCACGTTGTTGGGGCGCAAGCTATTCTAGATTCGGTGCACGCTGCTCTTGAAATCAAAGAAGAGGGCGAAAGTCCCGACCGTAAAGTTACTCTGAAGTACAACACCTGTTTGGGTGCTTGTGCGCAGGGTCCGGTTATCGCAATTAATCATCATGTAATCGGCAAACAGACACCGGAGTCCGCAGCGCATATCGCTCGAGAGCTTCGAGGCCTGAACAGCTAGCTATCAAGCTAGTAGATCAAGAGGACCAGATAACCGATGACAACGCCGTTCGAAGAACTCCAACTCCGCGCTAAAAAACGCTGGGAGGAGCTGACCTCAGGCGATAGTGCATGGATCAGGATAGGCGGCGGCACTTCTGGCCAGGCGGTTGGTGCTGATGCTGTACTCGACGCATTTCGATCTTCTGTCGAAACGCTAGGCGTAAATGCCAACGTTTCGATGGTCAGCGCATTAGGTCTGATGTACCTAGAACCGCAAATCGATATATTGATGCCAAACGGCGCAAG
>CAJQSP010000031.1 GCA_905614375.1 uncultured Dehalococcoidales bacterium
GTTCACCACCAAATATCCGATTGCAAATTTCTACCATCGACGACATCGAATCATCGACAGAAACTTCGGGATCAATACGATCAAGCCAACGAACAAAGAGCGGCGTACCAACACCATCATTGCCGACGTGGCAAATTAGTGCATCCGTCAGACGTTGAAAGTAGGCTGTGTTTTCGAGGATGACGAGATAATACCGCTATCTCATATTTCAAACCCTATTGTTCGGGGCGAGATTGGTACTTGCTTCGAATCCAGATCGCAATGCCGTTCATACTGAGCAGTACGATCAAAAGCACAATAATTCCCGCTGCCGCAATGCCCCTAAATGCCTGCTGAGGTTGGCTGATCCATGTGAAGATCTGAAGCGGAAGCACCGTGAATTTCGAGTCAGGCGAAGTCGGGATGAACGTCACCCAGACCAGCGACGAAATAATCAAGATCGGTGCCGACTCACCAATGGCTCGTGACAGAGCAAGAATAATTCCGCTCATCATGCTCGGCAGTGCCTGCGGAAGCACGACAGATTTCACAACCTGCCATCGATTAGCTCCCATGGCGTACGCAGCGTCACGATAGCTCGACGGCACAGCTTTGATCGCTTCTTGCGATGCAATCACAACGATCGGAAGAATAAGTAACGTCATCGTCAGCGCGCCAGCAGTCACGTTACGGGAGCCGTTGAATAGGAACTGCACGAATACAGCCAAACCGAGCAATCCGTAGATCACACTCGGCACTCCCGCGAGGTTCGCTATGTTGAGTTCGATTAGCCGATTAAAACGATTCTTACTTGCAAATTCTTCTAGATAAATAGCAGTTCCAACGCCGATTGGGATGGTCAACAGCGCCGTCATCCCAACAATCCAAATCGTTCCTGCCAGTGGAGCCAGAATTCCAGAGTTCTCTGCTTTGCGAGATGCATAGCTGCTCAGGAAGTTGATATTTAGGAACGGAAGTCCATCGATCAAAACGTCAAATAGAAGAGCTGCTAATCCGAGAATGCCGACAACAACCGCGAGTGCAAATCCTAGGACAAAAATCCGGTCGCGTAATACTCGGGCAGCGTGAAGCTTTTGGCGTTTACCGATTATTGAATCTTGCTTATTCATATTGCTGCCTGAATCGAGAAATCACCCAGCGTCCGATGATGTTCATGGCGAGCGTCATAACGAACAGCAGCAGACCAACAGCGAAAATCGTTTTGTATTCAATAGAACCCTGAGGCGTCTCGCCTAAACTAACCTGCACGATGTAAGCAGTCATCGCCTGAATGCTTTCGAGAGGATTTAGCGTGAGATTTGGCGTTGCGCCCGCGGCGATCTTTACGATCATGGTTTCGCCGATAGCTCGTGATACTCCGAGAATGAACGAAGCAACGATGCCTGATAGTGCAGCCGGGATAACCACTTTGGTCGACACTTCAAATCGAGTGGCTCCAAGCGCATAGGCGGCGTCTCTAAGCGAACGTGGCACAGCGACCATCGCATCTTCACTCAACGTCGAGACCATCGGCATAATCATCAGCCCCATAACGAGACCTGCCGATAGTGCGTTGAATACAATCACCTGGTCGTGTCCAAATATGTTCTGGAGAATCGGTGTCACAAATGTGAGAGCGAAGTATCCGTAAACAACGGTCGGAATACCAGCAAGTACTTCGAGAATCGGCTTCAGAAATCTACGCAGTTTTTCAGGTGCGTACTCGGCAAGGAAAATAGCGGCTCCGAGTCCGAGGGTTAGCGAAACGATACCCGCTATTACCGCCACAAGAAGCGTGCCGCCTACCAGCGACAATACGCCAAATTTTTGAGGTGAGAATAGTGGCGCCCATTCGGTGCCGGTTAGGAATTTCCAGGGTGAGACTTCGGCGAAGAATCCGATGCTCTGTGCTACGAGAATAATGACGATGCCGACAGTGGTGAGAATCGAAATAAGTGCGGCGGCGCGAAGCAACCAAGTGATAACTGTTTGTTCAGCATGCTGTCGTCGTCGACGACGCGCCACACGCTCAAACAGATCACGATTTGATTTGATTTCGGAGGTAGTCGTCATCTAGTCAGATGTATTCCGCAGGGGTTGCTGAATTCGAGTAAATTAGAGCCTCGACACCAAAATTTCGACTCTCTGCCATCTTCCAAAAAAGAGTCACGGCAAGCGTAAAACTCACCATGACTCTAGATTGCATGTCAATTGTTAACTCTGCGTTATTGATCGTCTCGAATTGTAGAGCGAAGCAGGGTTCAGTACTTAGTTAAGACCTTCGAGTTGCGACTGGTAATCGGCCTTTGAAAGCCCAACATATCCAACCTCTTCAGCGAGTTCAGCAGCATTGTTCAAGTAGTACTCGATGAAGTCACGAACTTCCGGGCGCTGAAGCGAGTCGTTGTTCACATAGATAAACATAGGTCGTGAAAGCGGGGAGTAACTGCCACCCTTGATTGCGCTAACACTAGGACCAACACAACCGTCGCCACCATCTACGGATATAACGTTCAGTATTTCAGAGTTCTCGGTGTAGTAGGCAAATCCAAAATAACCCATTGCGCCCTGGTCGCCTGAGACTCCCTGAACCAGCACGTTATCGTCAGACGATGCGGTGTAGTCAGCTCGACTGGCGTCTTCTTTGCCGTTTATCGCGTCAGTGAAGTAGTCGAAAGTTCCTGAGTCGGTATCCGGACCATAGAGTCGCAATGGCTTGTCAGGAAACTCGCTACGCACATCGTTCCAGTTGTCGACCGAAGATCCAGGTTCCCAAATCTTCTTTAGCTCATCGACAGTCAGACAAGTGGCAAAATCGTTGGCTTTATTGATAACGATTGAAAGTCCGTCGTATGCAATGACAAACTCGGTGAATCCAACACCATTTGCTTCTGCTTGCGCTCGCTCGGATTCCTCGATTGGTCGCGATGCATCAGCGATGTCGATATCGCCTTCCACAAAGCGTTTGAATCCACCACCAGTTCCTGAGATTCCTACTGGAATCTGAACTTCGGGTCGGTCTACTCGAAACTCTTCGGCAACCGCCTGAGAGATTGGAAACACCGTCGATGAACCGTCGATGAGAATCTCACTCGAATCGGCTCCAGAACCACTACCGCCACAGGCAGCGATGATTCCGACAATTAATAGAGAAGTAACAATAAGGGCTATTTTTGAAATTTTCTTGAGTTCGTTCTTGATCACGTTGTTCAGAGCTCCTTGGCTCTAGTGCATACGTTTTAGATCTATATAAAGTCGGACTAGTGGAAAATACATCTAGTGACTACAGGTTCAGTCCTCACCATTAAGCCGAGGTTAACTACCGGAACAAGGTCGTTAACAATCGGTTAAATACCAATCATCAGTCGTATAGACAAACGCAAAAATCATGATCGTATAACCGACGAGCGAATCAACCGGCCTAATAGGTGAAAAGAGAGCGTAAGAGGAGTTCTAGGTCGGCACCGTAAAGGCGAATTCACTGCCTTCTCCAACCGAACTCGTTGCCGACATCACGCCGCCATGAGCGTCCACGATATGACGAGCGATCGAAAGTCCGAGTCCGGTGCCCGGCTGCGAGCGCGCCGCATCAGTCTTAAAAAATCGTTCAAAGATATGTGGAAGGTGCTCAGGCTCGATTCCCAACCCAGTATCAGCGACACTAAACCAAACAGTGCCTTCATCGCCCCATCCCTTTACGGTTATCGTGTCCCCGGCCCTGCTCCACTTCACCGCGTTGCTGATCAGATTGGTGAATACGTGATCGATCATTTTTGCATCGACCAATACTGTTGGAAGACCTTCAGACAAATTCGTTTCAAGCTTCAATTCCGAATCAATTGCAATAGAAGAAAACTGCTTGATAGCTGTTTCTACTAGTGAATTCGCATCGACCATTTTTCGTTCAAGAGGCGATTCACCCGATTCAAGCCGAGAAAGTTCAAGCATCTCGGCGATAAGTTGTTCCATTCGATCAACGTCCTCGCGAATCATCTGAATAAATGCCCCACGCCCTTCCAGATCATCAATCGCTCCGCGCTGCAAAGTCTCAGCCGATGCACGAATTCCCGCCAATGGTGTTCGTAATTCGTGCGAAGCGTTCGATACGAATTCTCGGCGCGTAGTTTCGAGCCGTCGAACATCCGTTAGATCAGTAAGCAGCAATAACGCTCGAACCAGATCGGTATCAGGACGCGGAAACGGAGTCGACATGGCCATTATCGTACGGTGGTTGTCGAATAACTCGATTTCAGCAGAAATTGATTTATTGCCCGCAATGGATCGCGTTACAACTCGTATCAAGTCTGGATGGCTCGTAAGCGATGAGAGTTGCATACCCGGTTGAACATTACCCAATGAACTAAGAAGTTCAATCGACGCCGGGTTCGCCGATTCGATCACACCCTGATCGTCGACCACCACCACACCTTCACGCATCGAATCGAGAATTGAAGCAAGTCTTACTCGTTCAGACGTTTCGTGCGAAATATCATCAGCAACCCTGTCGACCAATCGGTTTACCGCTCGGGCCAATCGCGTAAGCTCGGCAGGCCCCGTCGGATCAAGGCGATGGGAGCGATCGATCGATGTAGTTCGAATGACGTCTTCGGTAATTTCGGAGAATTGCCTGTGGAGCCTCATAGAAAGAAAAACGACCCCAATGATCGCAAGAATCGCAGCCAGTATAGTACCGATTACACCGAAAATTAGTGACCCAGCCGCGACGAGCGCTACAAGCAAACTTGTTTCAACAAGCATTCGCCAACGCAGTGACACGTTACTCAACTAGAACTCCAATTTTCGACAACTAAGCGAGTTATCTAATACAAAATAGAGATCACACACTTATTCGATACCCGACTCCACGAACTGTTCCGAGCAGCGTCGGCTTTGAAGGATCTTTCTCGATCTTCAATCTCAGCCACCTTACATGCACATCGACTGTTCGAGTGTCGCCCGAATACTCGAAACCCCATACGTCCTGTAGCAACTGATCGCGTGTGTAGACCCTGCCCGGGTTCGCAGCTAAGTGAGCCAGTAAATCGAACTCTCTTGGACGTAGATCCATCTGCTTGCCTTCGAGCGTCACCAAGCGAGAGCCTCGGTTAATTACCAGATCACCTAGATCTATTATCTGGTCAACAGAACTCTGAGAGACCGATTTCAGCATGTCCATTCGGCGGATCTGAGCACCGACTCTCGCGATCAGCTCGCGCATGCTAAACGGCTTCGTTACATAATCGTCAGCACCCGATTCAAGACCACCGATTCGATCCATTTCAGCGTCTCGTGCAGTAAGCATTATCACAGGTAATACTGAGCCATCCCGGCGCAGAGCCTTGCAAACCTCTATTCCGCTCAATGTTGGCAGCATCAGATCGAGAATAATTACGTCAGGATCGTCCTGCCGGGCGGCGATCAACCCTTCACTCCCGTCATCAGCAACGACAACATCAAAGCCATCAGCGACAAGGTTGTAGCGCAACGCCTCACGGAGAGTGCGATCATCCTCGACGACGAGAATCTTAAATTTGCGATCCGCTGACGAATTGGCGTCCACGAGGTATAGCTCCTGAAAATGCATTCGTACCCAATGATGAATTAGATTTCACTCGGCACAGTACACGTTTAGCCAAAGAATATCTGACTAGCCGAATAAACGCTTTCAACAACCGCGGTGCGAAGAGGGATTTTTTGTACCTAGCAACGATTTCAGAATCAAATTCGTATTAGCGAGGAATTCAGATGCTAATCGTAGTGCCCGATCCAACTTCGCTTTCGGCGCTGCTGATTTGATTGAAAACACCTCTGGCTGGGGCACAGCTTCGATGTTAATCGACCATTCATAGGACATTACACTGATCCTAACTCCGCATTGAAGCAAGTTGTCGACAGTCCATTCAGTGTGATCTACATGAGCAAGGCTGATCTAATCGAAACCGAACACCTGAGCAACGCGCCCTTCAACCTGCCTAGGTGGTCTGGTGACTAGAAGTTATCTCTGAGTATTTGTCCGGCTTCCAGTAGAAGTTTTAATTGACCATCTCGACCTGAACACAATTACGAAACCTTTGAAAGCCAGCTTTTCGGCCGACCGGTTTGGACCTGTTCAGTGGGGTAGGTCAAATTGCCTGTTGCCATCGGGGCTGGTCAAATCCATACATCTACTGCTACTGCGAAAACTCCAGTGCTGCTGCACCGGCATAACATCAGTATTCAGCCCTATGACCAGTCGGATTCACCAAATAGCCATTGTGGATCAAGTGGCTCAGACGTGAGCCGTTAGGTTCATAGCGGTTTGCGTATGGGTGTTTTTACGCACCAAATGCAAAGCCGTTTACACGGTTTCTGTTCGACCAGACTCCACAGAACGATATGCAGCATCGATCATTTCAACTGCTCGCATTCCGGCCCAACCCGGCGCCCAGTTCACTGCACTCTTGCCGCTTATGATGTCCGCAAAGTTAGCTGTAGGCCCTCCCCCGTAATACTCACCAGCATCGGGCTGAGGATCCATGTTGAAGTTATTCCCATCATGTCGAAGAACTTCAAGACGAGCGCGATCGCAGTCGACCGACATGACACCTTCAGAGCCGAATATCCGAACATCCAACTGAAACTGCTGATTATCAGGCAGCGTACCCGCACCACTAAATGAACCTATCGCGCCACCAGCGAACCGAACGGCGAACGAGTCGTATAGTTCCACTTTGCTTGTTGGTGCTGAGGTAAGCGCAGAAACCGTCTCAGGTCGTAGCCCAGTGAGCCAGTAAGCCAATCCAGCAGAATGCGACATCTGAGCCAGAGCGTATCCACCACCAGCCACTACAGGGTCGGCCCAAGTATCGGCAGCAGGAGCGAACATGTTGTCACCTGCTCCACCGCCAGTAGACATGAACTCCTTGCCTTCTAGAAGTGCCCTAACCGGCGATGCCATGTGGCACATCACGTATTCAATATCCCCTACCGCCCCCTCGTCCATTCGTTGCTTTGCTTCTTGAATGAACTCACCGTAGTGCCAACCGTAAGGAACCATAAGCTCGACGCCTTGACGATCTGCCTCTTCGACGAGTTCACGAGCCTCTTCGGCTTTCGTCGTTAGAGGCTTTTCGCAAAGTACGTGCAATCCACGTTGCAAAGCGGCGAGTGCATGCTTATAGTGCAAAGTGTGCGGCGATGCGACTACCACACCCTTTAGACCGGGAGTGTCGAGTAATTCTTCGTAGTTCTCAGTGGCGTGAGTAAATCCGAACTTGGATTTAACTTGCTGAAGCTCATCAGCCCCAAGCCGGCACACGCTGGCAAGCTCGATATCTTCTCGCTCGACTAAAACCGGCAAGTGGTTCGCAGTCGCCCACCAACCAGCACCGATAAGCCCTATTTTAGATCTCTCAGACGCTGTCATTCAAAATTCCTTATCGTGCTGATATCGAAGCGCAATTAGTGTCATTCTAAACTCGATTCAGAATCACGAGCAACACGGCAATTCGTACGGAGTACGCCGAAGAGGCTTGAACGATTACTCGTCTTTGCCAGCAAGCCCAAGCCTGTCCATGACATCGTTGATTGCCGATTCAGAGATTTGCTTCTTTGAGCCTTTGCCGCGCTGAGACTTCGGCTTCCTCTTCTTCTTCACCTTCGAACGCGCCGCTTCAAGTCGACGCGCCTGACACGTTGTACACGTGCACGTCTTCGGGTGTTTGCTATCCGTCCTGTGGTGCCGTTCTTTCATGCAGCGATTCTAGAGGAACATCACGCCCAGTGAAGCGGTTCAAGAAAACCTTTCCCATTTTATTACAATGTGACCAACTGATCATCGTAGAATCCTCAGATGATCATTCACCTTGTTAGACACGGTCTGCCAAAAATCGGAAGCGATGGGCTTTACGTACCAAACGCTGGCCTTACCGATCTCGGACATCGCCAGGCTTCACTCGCGGCTCGCAGAGTTGTGCAACTGAACCCCGATGCATCGTTCACAAGCGATGTGCCTAGAGCCATCGAATCGGCGGCTCACTTTGAGCAAGCCACCAATCAGAATGTTCATCAAATCCCAAAACTTGCCGAGTTGAAAACAGGCAACATCTGGACCGCACCCGACTCAATCAAGAAGCGCATTGCTAAAGGCGACTATCACGTCGATTTCAAAAGCATGGGTGGCGAAACCATCACCGAGTTCAGTCACCGTGCCATCGAAGGGTTTTCCGAGTTGTTGCACATTGCATCAACTTCCGGACTCAACAGGATCGCCGCATTCCTTCACGAAGGGGTAATCGGCACGATCATCGATCACCTCGAAGGCAGGAATGTATTCGACCCAAAACGCCGCACCACAATGCCCTACGGGGCGCTCATCACAGTCGATACCGCAAGCAATGCTCCGCACTTCCCCGGCTACTGGGAGACCGATCATCTCGATGAACTGACCAGCTAAACCCTACTAATGGAACGCCGGGTGATGACCACCTGAGTCGCGCTCGATCTTCTTACTCACATCGGAAATCGTAAGAGGATTTTGGGGCCAATCTTCTGGCGCAACATGAGAGAGCCTCAAAAGCAATCGAGCCAACTGCCCCGCGTACTCCTTGAGTTCCCTTACGTTCAGTTTGTTCGCTGCATCCCCAATCTCGTGGTGGAAGTTGGCATCTTCATGCCTGCCCCAGAATCGCCAACGCCAAGTGATCGAAGCTTCAATAGCTTCTTCGACGAACGGGAAGTGATCTGAGTGTGCATCCATGTGCGACAAAACGTGACATTTTAGACCGTCGTCCATCGTGTCGAGTTGCGATTGCATGAACTGCCGCAGATGAGGGAATGCAAGAACAATCCCCTTCATGTGCCCTGTCGAAAGTTCGTCCAAATTAATATTCAGAAGCGGTTTTTCCTCACGATTTCCAGAGCCCTCTGAGTAGTGCCGAGCTACATACGACCGTGCACCCTGTAGATGCTGCTCCTCACCACTCCACGTAGCAAATCGAATCGACATCCCGGGTCGAATGCCCAACTCTTTCACCAGAGCGGCCATCACACGTGCAGTCTCCATCACCCCAATTGTTCCCGATGTGTTGTCGTTTCCGCCCGGCGCTTTGAGCACCGTGTCGTGGTGACCCGCCAAAATCAGGTGTCGTTCAGGGTGGGTTGATCCTGTAATCTCAGCAACCGTGTTGTGAGCCTCGGTATCGAAGTATTCCGCATCGACAGAAACATGGACTCGCGGCGATCCACCAGCAATACGCCTCAGATAAGCTCCGTCTTCCGAGCTGGTCTTTACCACTGCCACCGCGTCTTTTTGGGGCCCGACGTTTAGCCACTCGTCAGAGTTCGCATACTCCATTCGACCACCCGTCTTGGGTTCGATGGCGATGATGCAAGCTGCACCGGATTCGGCGAGTCGCACTATCCGGGCAGTAAACGGCTCAGGTGCGGTAAACGGCTCGGGGGCGATCGTTGCGAGCACTATTGAACCTTCGATACGACCTTGAAGCCCCGCCACTTCGTGCGGAGAGGCGTGTCCGGCGTCAACCATAGGGGTTGTTAGGTCGATTGCTTTGCAGCGCAGGAACGGCAGTGCTGCGATCGGGCGATTATTGTCGTCGGGCAGTGAAATCGAAACGTCGCCGTGATTCCATGTTTCCAAAGTGAACGGCTCAATTTCAGCTCGGTCAACCCCGGCGGCTTCCATCTGATCTCGAATGTATGCAGCTGCACGTAAATCTTCGGCAGACCCTCCCCAACGAGGTCCGATAACGTCGGCAAGCTCAGTGAGATGCTGTTTTATCTGCGATCCCGACCATGCTTCACCCATCAAGAAGCGGTCGATTTCATGCCAGTTCAAATTCAATTCGCTCACCCGTTCACGCCATAGTTCGTATCTAACATCCGACATCTCAAAAGATAGTTCAGAACAATCAGTATCGATGCCACCGTATATTACGTATTTTTACGCCGAAGTTGGGTGTGTTTTATTCACTCAGATACCCCACAAATCGACGGAAGTTAGACAGCGCACGTGGGAAGCTGAACTCATTTGGAGTGAAACCCATGTGCAAGTTCCCAAGATGACACTGAAATAAAATTAGGCGTGTGATGATCGTCACTACTACTCAAGACATTCTTGGTCGAGAGATCACCGGAATTATCGTATATTACGAGGTAACTCAGTAAGAGCACGCTATGCAGGACGCGACAGCATGGCAAGCCTTCGAAAAAAAATTGGTGACGAAATTTCCGAACATGCCAAACTTCAAGCAGAAATTAGAGAAATGGCGACACGTCAAATGATCGAATTCGCTGAGCCGTTAGGCGCCGATACCGTGGTTAGTGGGAATTACAAAACTTCGATGATCCCAGCGGGAGCATCCGAGATTTTCGCCTACGGCACCGCCGTAAAATTCCGCCAGGCCACTAGCTACCCGTTGTACGTCGTCTCGACGTAACTCTCGACCATGTCTATGAAGTCAGTGGCGATATTCGGACCCGACAGGAACTTCACGCGTTGCCCGTCTACGAAGACCGGCGCTCGTGGATCTTCCCCGGCCCCCGGAAGCGAAATTCCGATGTTGGCAGCCCTTGATTCACCAGGTCCGTTCACAACGCAGCCCATCACGGCCACCTGAAGTACCTCAGAACCAGCGTGGCGGGATTGCCACTCGGGCAGCTTGGCGTCGATGTGAGTCTGAATATCCTGAGCCAGTTCACGGAACAACGTCGATGTAGTTCGTCCACAGCCCGGGCACGCCGTTACTGCGGGCCGGAATCGACGAAGTCCAACAGCCTGCAAAATATCCTGACAGAGTCGAACTTCTTTCGACCGATCCCCACCAACTTTTGGTGTAAGTGACGCCCGAATCGTGTCGCCAATGCCCTGTTCAAGCAGCGTACTCAAAGCAGCCGTCGTCGCTACAATACCCTTTTGTCCCATTCCAGCTTCGGTAAGACCCAAATGCAATGCGAAGTTAGAAGTCGCTGAGAGTTCACGATAAACGGCGACCATCTGAGGAAGTCTAGAAACCTTACAAGAAATGATGATCTGGTTCTCGTTGAGACCAATATCAAGCGCTGCTTCGGCACTCGAAAGTGCGCTTTCTACAAGCGCCTTGTTCTCGACCTGCTCTGAGTTAAATGGTTCATCCAGACGTGAGTTCTCGTCCATCTTGTCGGCCATCACGTCTGGGTCGAGACTCCCAGCATTCACACCGATTCGTACCGGAGTTCCAAGCTCACGAGCGATCTCAATGAACTGCGTGAAGTTCTCGTCGTGTCGATCTCCACGTCCAACATTACCGGGGTTGATTCGGAACTTGGCGAGGGTGCTGGCAAGCTCAGGAAAATCTCGGAGTAATCGATGTCCAATGAAGTGGAAATCTCCGACGAGGGGAACATTACAACCAAGGTCGGCAAGACGCTTGCTAACCTCCGGAACAGCCTGAGCGGCGCCGGCGTTGTTGACCGTGATTCGGACGATCTCGCTACCAGCGTCGGCAAGAAGTTTAACTTGGGCGATCGTCGCTGGAATATCAGCAGTGTTGGTATCAGTCATAGACTGAACAACGACCTGATTTCCCCCACCAATCATCACGCCGCCAACGCTAACCGGGTGGGTGTTGTCTCGTGCCGCCAGTTCAATCGCTCCAGTTATTAGGCTTGAATAAATTCGTACAAAACGATTTTACCGGTGAATACGCGAAACATTCACTCATTCGCACTCGAATCAGTGTTCCGAAACGTCAATGAATCACGGAGTCATGGTCTTTCCGAACCAACGAGCACTCTTATGAACAAACGTAAACCAGCAACCAACCGCTCTAGAAGAACGATTCACCTCTGATGATACGAGTAACGTCCTGCACCGATATCACAGCTATCAGTCCAATCAGCAGTGCGAATCCAATGAGGTGAACAAGCCCTTCCTTTTCAGGCGAAATGCGCTTGCCACGTCGAGCGATCTCGACAAAGACGAAGAATATTCGTCCCCCGTCCAGCGCAGGAATCGGCAGAATGTTCAGAATCGCAAGTGACAGACTTAACGTTGCCGCCAGAGTTGCGAACGTGATTATCTTTGCGCCCAGGCCAGCATCCGCAACAGCGATCTCGCCAGTGAGCTGACCAATACCGATCGGACCAACCGTCGATGGGCCTTCAAATTGGGGATTCGAGCTACTGATTATCGTTGTCGTCAGCGCGTTTCGTGTCAAAACAGCGGTGTCGAGAGCATGCCGCCAGCCAAGCGGGAACGATTCGAGCGGGCTCAAACCCTTCTTCACGATGCTACTGTTTTCAGTTGAAATCTGAACGCCAGTCGCACCCTCCTGCACGGTTGTCTTTATACCGAGACCGTTGTCGTGTAATCGTGCGTCTGAAAGTGAAATCTGCGTGCCAGTGTCTTCAGCAACAGCAACCACTTGAAGGATATCGCCCAACGCAGCCGGAGGATCAAGCTTTGCAGCGGCTTCGTTAGAGATCTCGTAAAGCGTGTCGCTCGGCTCAGCGACGACGGTAAGCATCGTGTTCAAACCAACGGAAACGTCGAATACGCGAGCTCGCGCTAGTGTCATCTCGGTCTCAGGATTACTTACATGAGCAACGACACGACGACCCGGCGGCTTCCATCGGGGTATCAGCGTGGCCTTCTCGATGTCACCCGTGTACTGGTACTTAGGTTCTGCAGGACGAGCAAAAATATTTGGGACGCCCGATTGGAGCTCCCAAGTGCTCTCTGCGCCGAGCTTCACGGTAACTGCTTGTTGCAGTTCCGAAATGTTATGGATCGTCCGGCCGTCAACTTTGACGATCTTGTCGCCAGGCTGAATTCCCGCCAGATCGGCAGGTGAACCGGGGAATACCGTGACGATCGTTACATCGCCTACGGGCTTATCAGCTGGAATCATCAGTACTAGAGGAAGAAGAACGAACGGAATCACGAGATTCACGAACGCGCCCGCACCCATGACAACGATTCGTTGCCACCGAGGTTTACTACCGAGCGAATCAACAGCGTTGCTGCTTTCTTCACCGACCATACGAACGAATCCACCGAGTGGTAGCCAGTTGAACGACCACAACATATCGGCAACTGTCATCTGGTCGCCATCGATGGATTTGATCTTACCGGTGACGATCAAACCACCTTCCGACGCCTCAGCGTCGTCCCCTTTCGTACGTGGCCGAACACTAACCGCAACCGACCTACCCTGCTCATCGCGAATAATGCGAATCGTAGCGGTCTTGCCAATTAGCGACTGTTTGTCGATTTCGTAGACAGTCTTTGCGTCAACGAATACTGGAGTCTTGCCACTCCATATTCCGCCAGCTCGTGGCGGATAGCCGAAGCCGAATTCGAGAGTCTTAACTCCGAATTTGCGAGCAGTCCATAGGTGGCCTAGCTCATGAAGGACTACGAGGGGACCGAGCACGATAAGGAACGTGACGACACCGAAAAATACTGTTTCTGGCATATGTCTTAATGCTAGCTAAGAATTGTGGATTGATTATGGCGGATTAGTGTGGTTTCGGCTGCCCACGTTGCAGCGTCGATAGTGTCTTCAACTGAAGGCATCGCAATCGACTCGTGAGCCGAGAGTGTTTTATCGACTAGGTCGGGCATCTCGGTGAACTTGATCTTGCCATCTAGGAACAGCTGCACGGCGGCCTCGTCTGCTCCTGCTAATACTGCCGGATACGTTCCACCTTTTTTGCCGTATTCAAGCGCAAGTTTAAAGCATGGGTACAACGACTGATCCATCTCCTCGAACGTAAGCGATCCCATCTTGACGGCATCGAGCTTCGGCAAAATACTGTTGGCGTGGCGTTCTGGATACAACAACGCATGCTGGATGACCTGCAACATACTGGTTGGCCCAAGTTGAGCCTTTAGCGTTCCATCTTCAAATTCGACCATCGAGTGAACGATGCTCTGGTGGTGGATCGTAACGTCGATCTGCTCGAACGGGATGTCGAACATCCACCTCGATTCGATCACCTCAAACGCCTTGTTCATCAATGTGGCTGAATCGACTGTAATCTTCGGCCCCATCGTCCATGTCGGGTGCTTGAGAGCCTGTTCCGGCGTAACGTCGCCAAGAGAATCCCAAGTACGATCTCTGAACGCTCCACCCGAGGCAGTAATAATCAGTCGAGACGGATCGCTCGCTTCGCCTTCAAGACATTGCCAGATTGCCGACGGCTCGCTGTCAGCCGGCAGAATTTTCGATCCGCCAGTCTTAGCAGCGTCGGTCAGCAGGCTTCCTGCCATTACGATGACTTCTTTGTTGGCAAGTGCGAGATCCTTGCCAGCCCGTAACGCCGCTATCGCGGGAGGCATCCCAGCGCAGCCAACGGTTGCAGCCATAACAAGATCGACTGATGGAAGTGCAACGATCTCCTCAGCAGGTGCGAACTTAGCCCCACCATATCCAGTTTCGACCTCGCCGAGCGAGTTGAAATATGCGGGCTTAAATTCATCGATCTGTTTTTTGAAGAGATCGGTGTTACGACCGTTACAGAGACCTACAACTTCGAGGAGTTCAGGAAACGCTCGGACTATGTCGAGGGTTTGGGTACCGACTGATCCGGTCGAACCCAAAATAACTACCTTTTTTATAACGTGCTCCAAACTGCTGCCCAGTATACGACCGCCAAGTTCGGCATGACGCTGTCGATCCGGTCAAGAATACCGCCATGTCCGGGTATCAAAGTACCGCTATCTTTCACGCCCGCCCGACGCTTGATCCAAGATTCATAGAGATCGCCTACGACACCAGATACACCCAACACAGCTCCTAAGATTCCAGCTGAAAGGGTGTTGAACGGAATATCAAAGGCACTGTCGATCGCAATCGCGGCAATCACTCCGCCGAGCACTCCACCGATTGCGCCTTCCCACGATTTCTTCGGGCTGATTTTCGGTGCGAGTTTATGACGACCAATCAACACACCAACGAACAGTGCGGCTGAATCAATCGCAAATGTCGTCAGAATCGCCAACAGAATCAGCTCACGACCTTTGCCTAGTTCGACCAGAACCGGAGTGTGAGCTAGCGATAGTCCAGCGTAAGCGGCGAATACCCAATACGCCCAATCGCTAGCTTTTCGATTTGAGGAAAATCTACCAGGGGTAGCGGTTCCTCTGATAAGCATTGCCAAGGCAAAAATAATCGCAATCGTGATCGGCACATGGTCGCCAGAAATTTTGCCTTCCGAGACCATCCATACCGCAACCGCAGCAAGTAGTGCCGGGCCCATGACCAGCGACACCATACGAACGCTTCCAGAATTCGACCCGCCAGGCCGCATCATTCGGTCAAGTTCATAGCCGCCAATAGCACCAGCGATTAAGGTCAATATAGCAATACCGGGCAGTCCGAGCCATATTGCCAAAAGTACAATTGGAATCCCAACGCTTGCGCTGATTATTCGAATACGCAACGGCTGTTCCTATCGTGACTCAACGTTTCGGCTGAGCTCGATCCTGAGCTTGTCAGAGTCGGCGCCCCGTATGAATGACTCTCAACAGTTACAGGCAATCTAAATCCGCTTGCCAAAGCGTCGCTGGCGCTCGCTGAATGACTCGAAAGCTCGATCAATATGTTCACCATGAAAATCAGGCCAGAGGACGTCGGGGAAATAGAACTCTGAATACGCCGTCTGCCAGAGCAGAAAATTACTGATTCTGTAGTCGCCACCAGTGCGAATCATAAGATCAACCTCGGGCATATCAGAGGTGTACAGATATTCAGCAAACTTCTCTTCATTAATATCTTTAGGCGTAACGCCATCCGTCAGCAAGTTCTTTACTGCATCAACGATTTCGGCTCTCCCGCCGTAGTCGAAGGCGATCCCAAGTGTCAGACCAGTGTTTTTAGCGGTGAGGTCAACTGCATGCTCAAGCTCGCCTCGCAGCTCCGTGGAAAGTCTCTTGATCCTGCCCAAATGCTTGATCCGTACACCATTCTCGTGAAGTTGCTCGGCCTCATGGGCGATCACTGCTATCGCCAACTCAAGAATGCCATTCACTTCGGATTCAGGACGGTCCCAATTCTCGGTCGAAAAAGCGAACATGGTCAGATATCTAACGCCGCGTTTCGCAAAGTCGGCAACGACTCTCTGCAAATTCTCGAATCCGGCCTGATGACCATCCGATATATCTAACCCGCGAGACACAGCCCAGCGTCCGTTCCCATCCATGATGATCGCAACATGATGCGGAACGTCCATGACGGAGTTCTTACTGTGTTTAGAAGCTTCGGGGTTGGCGGTCATTTACTATCGGTTTCGATTTTAAGGCCAGTCGACAATAGCTCGATGTCACGGCAATTCTCTCAGAATTCCGAATCGGAGGCAGGATTACACCTGCATGACCTCTTCAGATTTAGCTGTTGACTCGGCTTCGATAACTGCAACAGAGTCGTCTGTAAGTTTCTGGAGATCCTTCTGCGCCCTTTGGCATTCGTCTTGCGAAGCATCACCATCTTTTTCGATAGTGCGAATCATGTCCTGTGCGTCTCGGCGTACGCTCCGTATCGAAACCTTACTCTCTTCACCACGAGCCTTGACCGTTCGGACCAAATCTCGGCGTCGCTCTTCAGTCAGAGGCGGGAGGTTCAGACGGATAATTGCACCGTCTATATTAGGAGAAATACTAAGATCCGAATTCTGAATCGCTTTCGCTATCGGGTCGATCGCGTTCTTGTCCCAAGGTTGAATCACGAGCAAACGTGCATCACCAACGTTGATCTGAGCAAGCTGATTCAATGGCATTTCGCTACCGAAGTACTCAATCTTCAAGTTATCGACTAAGCCAGTAGCAGCGCGGCCAGTTCGTACACCCACCATTTCCCTTTTTAGGGCATCAACGGTGTCTGACATACGCTGTTTTGCGTCATCAAGAGTTTCATCCAGCATCGCATTCCCCTGAACCTATCTTTACAGAAGGGCTAAGCGTCCTTCTCACTATCTCAAAAATACAATCGCCCACAAGTGATTACTACTCGCAAGCCAATACGAAACAAGAGATTACGAGTTAGCTTCTACTGTAATCAACGTACCAACGTGATTCCCAGACAAAATCGATGCCAGATTTCCGGTTTTGAAAATATCGAACACCACAATTGGAAGCGAGTTATCCATACACAGCGAAAGAGCCGTACTGTCTAACGCCTGCAGTCGCTTTGAAATAGCTTCGTGGTGCGAAATTCTCTCGTACTTCTTCGCAGAAGGATTCTTCAGCGGGTCTGAATCGTAAACGCCATCAATACCGTTCTTCGCCATAATCAGCGCATCTGCACCAATCTCAAGCGCTCGCAGAGCTGCCGCAGTATCGGTAGTCATATACGGGTTCCCGGTACCACCGGCAAAAATCACTACCCGACCTTTTTCAAGATGGCGCACCGCACGACGACGGATGTACGGCTCGGCGACAGAAGGCATAGATATTGCCGATTGTGTTCGCACTGTAACGCCAGTACGCTCCAGAGCATCCTGTAGAGCTAGGGCATTCATGATCGTTGCCAGCATTCCAGCAAAGTCGGCAGTCGATCGATCCATACCGGTCTGCTCGTAATCAGCACCACGCCAGAAATTACCACCGCCGACGACGACACCAATTTCAGTGCCCATCTCCGCAATAGTTTTAATCTGATGGGAAACGTATTGGAGTGTGTCGGAATCTAATCCGAACTCGCCGTCGCCTTTGAACGACTCCCCAGACATTTTCAGAATTACCCTTGAATATGCGGGTTCAGTCATCGTGTTCTAATTCTCCAGATCAGTGCGATTCGTTCTTTTCGTTATACGGGCCTACAAAAATGCCCAGCCAATTGGCCGGGCATTTAGTCGTTCAATTATCCGCCCAGCTCGAAGCGTGAGAACCGTCTTATACGGATATTCTCACCAAGCTTGCCGATCACCTCTTTCACGAGTTCAGCAACCTTCACACTCGAATCTCGGATGTACTCCTGTTCGAGAAGAAGCTGTTCGTCTTTGACATCTTTGCCTTCAGGAACCGACTCACGATCAACGTGCAGCGGGCTCATTGCAGCAATCTGCATAGCCAGATTCCTACCAAGCGCTTCGAAGTCTTCCGTTCGAGCCACGAAGTCAGTCTCGCAATTTAGTTCGACCAGCGAACCAACACGACCGCCCGTGTGAATGTAAGAAACAACCAATCCTTCTGAGGTTTCTCGACCAGCCTTCTTAGCGGCTGATGCCAATCCCTTTTCGTTCAACAAAGCCTCTGCTTTAGTGAAGTCACCACCGGCTTCTTCAAGGGCTCGCTTTGAGTCCATGATGCCCGCTCCGGTTTTGTCTCGGAGCTCTTTTACTTGTGCAGCTGATACTGGCACGTTTTTACCCTCGTTCGGCAACCGACCGAAATACTCGGAACCGGTTGCCTAATTAATTTCTATTTTCTTACGGCTGAAACTGACTGACTCGACTATTTGGCGTCGGTAGAGTCATCAGTCTTTTTAGCATCTGCTTCAGCAGGAGCTTCTTTTGCCTTAGCTTCAGCCTTTGCAGCAGGTTTCTTAGGAGCAGCCTTTACTTTAGCCTTTGCAGCAGATTCAGCTTTTACCTTAGCTTCAAGCTTTGCAGCAGATTCAGCTTTTGCCTTAGCTTCAGCCTTTGCAGCAGGTTTCTTAGGAGCAGCCTTTACTTTAGCGGCTGGCTTCTCTTCAGTTTTAGTTTCGGCCTTAGCGGCTGCTTTAGGCGCAGCTGGCTTAGCTTCTTCAGCAGCAGCGTCAGGCTTTGCGGCTTCTACGGCTTTGGCTTCAGCAGCCTTCTTAGCGTCGGCGACTTTCTTCTCTTGAGCAGCCTTAGCAGCTCGCTCAGCAGCCTTCGCCTGTGCAGCAGCTCGTGCAGCAGCTTCCTGAGCTTCAAGTTCAGCTTCGGCAGCCATTCGCTCATCACGAGCAAACTTCGCAGCAGCCTTACCGTTGGAGATCGCCTCAGTAATGTGCTGTGTGATCAAAGTGATAGATCGAACCGAGTCATCGTTCCCCGGAATGGGAAAGTCGACTTCCGTTGGGTCACAGTTCGTGTCGACGATCGCGACAATCGGGATCTTGAGGCGTCGTGCTTCAGCTACAGCGAGTTTTTCTTTTTCAATATCAACAATAAACAGAACCTGCGGCAGCTTCACCATTTCCTTAATGCCACCGAAGAACTTGTTCAGTCGTTCAACCTCGTGCGAAAGCATAAGTGACTCGCGCTTTGTCTGCGACACAACCGTGCCTTTAGCGAATGCATCTTCCAGGAAAACCAATCGCTCGATTCGAGGCTGAATGGTCTGGAAGTTGGTCATCATTCCACCCAACCAGCGCTGATTGATGTACATCGCACCGGCTTTACCGGCCTGTTCCTTTATAGCGCCTTGAGCCTGGGCCTTAGTCCCGACCATCAAACACTCGCCTCCCTGCCCAATAATCTTCTCTACGAATTCCTTAGCGGCTTTCAAAGAGGTGACTGTCTTGGATAGGTCGATGATGTGTGCACGCGAGCGCTTTCCAAAAATGTACTCTTCCATCTTTGGATTCCATCGCTTAGAAGGGTGACCGAAGTGCACACCAGCGACAAAAAGCGAACGCAGGTCGAGAGGCGCCAGAGTCTCCTCTTGCTCAGTTTCTACTGCAGCAACTTGCGGGATCTCTGAAGTCGTCAATTACTTGCCTCTACTTCCGGTTCAACAACTTTAGAACCGGCTCAGTATAAAAATTATCGCCGTACACAAATAGACGCAGGACTTGCCTGCGCCGAACTATCGTGCAACGAATCGAAGATTATTCTATCACAGCTCTAGTTCAAATTCAGACTCTAATTCAAGGTCGATTCGGAACTAATAACTACTCCCCGTCGAGAGACGACAACCAACCACGTTGAGCAGCCAGCGCAGCAGCATGAGCACGATTCTGAGTGTGCGTTTTAATAAAGATCTTTCCGACGTAGTTTTTGATCGTTTGCTCTGCAAGACCAACGATATTGCCAATATTTTTGCTGGATTCTCCCTGGGCGATCAGTTCAAGAATTGTTATCTCGTTGGGCGTGAGTGGATTTTGCTCTGCGCTGACCTCAGTTGAATCGTCTCGTACAGCAGACAAATCATTCAACAATGCAACTGAGCCTGATTCACTAGTAGCAATAGTTTTCAGTAGTGGGCTGCCATCAGATTCGATAACCGCACAAATCGAGTCTTCGAGCTCGCTTAAATTAGCGGCTTTACTAACGAACGCCCACGCACCCGCACGCGACGCCTCGCTTAACGACTCATCTGAATCGTCGAGTCCGATGTAAAGCAACTTCGGTGGCATCTCTTCATCAAGGTTTTGTAGCTGATTTAGGTCGGGTCGCTCGTCGATCAACCGCACGTCCGATTCAGCGGCATACCCCATGCTTCCTTTAACCACCGAAAATCTCGGGTTGCGACCAAGCAAACTCAACATGTGGTTTTCAAGATCATTGTCCGATATCGCGAGATGCACTGTAATCCGCTGCATTTCTTGAGCAATAGTGTCTTGAGTCAGCGGAATTAGCAGTGGCTGCGTATTATCAAGCTTCAGTGTCAACTAGAGCGACCTAAAATTATTCAAAATTAATACCAAGTAGAGTGAATCGAATTACCGAAGCTCAATTCATCTCAGACAATCCAAGAAATCATAGTTGGCGTATTAACCTGCAGCCAGCAACCATAGATTAGACACCCCATTTTTAGGTGATTGGCTTTATCGTGAATCTATCTGAAGCTGCGAACATCAGAATCTGTAACTCTTCAAGAGTGCCGCTATCACTATTCCCCACACGGCTGGGAAACAAACCTGTATACGTATCGAAACGCCACGGGAAGGCTCTCATCAGTAAATGTCATCAGTAAGCACGGAATTTTCACAAGAACAGATCGGATTCAACCCGAAGAATCTCCCCATTCCAGCAACCATAGCTGCCCTGGTTGCTGGCCTAGCGCTGGTTGCCGGATTGATCGTTGGTCCCGGGGCCAACAGTTTCATCGGTGGAGCGCAGAACTATTCTTCCGACACTGCTGGGATAGTCGGATATATCGGCTCTTTCCTACCGCTAGGGTTTGCCTTTGCTGCTGGGATGGTGGCAACCGTAAACCCCTGTGGATTCGTGATGCTTCCCGCTTTCCTGACGATGTATTTGACGGACCAACAAGGTGACACTAAATCGAATAGTTCAACCCGCAGAATGTCTCGTTCACTGGTTAAAGCACTTTATGTAAGTGCCGCTCTTGGATCAGGATTTATACTGCTGTTCGGCGGAGTCGGTCTGACAATATCCACTGGAGCACGATCGTTCATCGTGATCTTCCCGTGGGTCGGATTTTTCCTAGGCTTCGTCTTGGCGGGACTGGGTGCTTACCTTTTCGCCGGAGGCAAGCTCTACAACAACCGAGCACAGTCGGCAGCATCGAAAATCGGTACTGCCTCCGACACCAGCGTGAAGGGCTACTTCCTGTTCGGTATCTCCTACGCTATTGCGTCGCTAAGCTGCACGTTGCCAATCTTTTTGGGACTGATTAGCAGTTCGCTAGCGACCGGCGGGGTGGTCGAAGCCACAGGCCAATTTCTAGCTTACGCTCTCGGAATGACGCTCGTTATTACGGTTTTGACTGTTGGCATAGCGGTGTTCAAAGGCGGAATGGTCAGCCAAATTCGCCGAATCATGCCGTACATCCACCCAATCTCGGCTGGCGTGCTAATTCTCGTCGGTGGATATCTAATCTTTTACTGGCTTACCGAAGGTGAAGTATCCCGAAACTTCGGAATGGGGTAGTGAGGATACGTTTTCAAGCGGTTCGTATAACGCAGCCTGAAAAGCATCGCCGACACGAGGGAAGAAGCTGCCAATCTGCGACTACTCCAAGTGCCATCTTGAGCCAGTCGAAGGACGGCAGAGAGGCGTGACGAACAATCCAGCATACGACTGCATTCGCTGTCACCTAACAACAGCAACTCCCGGAACCATCATCCGTAGTACGATGCACCCTCACCGCCCGCAAGTGAGGAAAAAAACGTGCAATACCGAAACTATGGAACTACTGGTCAACAGCTTTCGATCATCGCCTTCGCTGGCATCGTCGTAAAAGAAGAGACAACCGAAGATTCTGCACGATACGTTTCTTGGGCAATCGATCAGGGTATTAACTACTTCGATGTAGCACCCGGTTACGGCAACGCCCAGAACATGCTCGGCCCTGCGCTCGATCAGTACCGCAACGACGTGTTTCTGGCTTGCAAGACTAAATATCGAACAGGCCCCGAAGCTCGCACCGATCTCGAAAAATCGCTAAAACTTCTTCGTACCGACCACTTCGATCTCTACCAGATGCATGCCATGACGACCGAAGAAGACCTTGAAGTTGTAACTGGACCCGGTGGTGCGCTCGAAATGATTGCAAAAGCCCGCGACGAAGGACTCATCAAACACGTCGGGTTCTCGGTGCATTCTGCGGAACTGGCGGTCGAGTTGATGGGTCGATTCAAATTCGACTCCGTGCTATTCCCGGTCAATTTCACAACATGGTTCGAAGCAGGATTCGGACCCCAAATCATGGACGAAGCCGAAAAAAGTGGTGTCACTCGTTTAGCTCTAAAAGGTGCCGCACATCACAATCTCAAAGAAGGCGATAACCGCCCTCGCGCAAAGTGCTGGTACGTCCCAATCGAAGATCGCGATCTCATGAAACTCGCACTACGCTGGACACTCTCACAGCCGATCACTGCGGCGATACCGCCCGGCGACCCCAAGTTATGGCAAATGGCAGTCGAAGTCGCTCAGGACTTCACTCCTATTACGGCCGACGAAGAAGCAATTCTCCGCAACGAAGCCAAAAACCGCATGCCTTTGTTTGAATTAGCACACGCTTAAATTCGCCCTCACTCAAAACCGTCATACTCATTTGATTTTCAGGATTTATCGTACACGGGCGAATGGCTGACGACAGACAACAGCGCCTCCTACCCAGATCCCTCGAATGCACTCGGGAAATCGATTGGCGCAATGTCAGATATGCCAAGAACAACTCAGCCGCAAAAAAGAAGGCTCGCTAATAATCATGCGACCGGTATTCGTAATCAGTCACTAATAGTCGATCTGCCAGAAAACGTGCCACTAGCACCTACCCGGCGATGACTGGGTTGTGGAGCACACCAATGTGCTCAAGTTCAACAGTCACATCGCCACCAACGTTGATTGGCGGAGTTGTTCCCGAAGTACCAGTCCAGATCATGTCACCGGGGTAGAGAGTCACATATGTGCTGAGGTACGCAATCGCCTGAGCAGTAGTGAAAATCATCTCTGATGAGTGGCACTTCTGACCTTCAACACCGTTTACCAAACCACGAATACCAACATCCTGAGGGTCGATGTCCGTGACGATGAACGGACCTGTAGGACCGAACGTGTCAGCCGACTTGGCACGCCACCACTGAATGTCAGCGTTAGCACCCGACTGCCATTCACGGGCACTCACGTCGTTACCAGCTGTGTATCCGAAAACGTAATCAAGAGCGTCGGCTTCAGAAACCTTGCTGGCTTCCTTACCGATGATGGCAATTAGTTCCGACTCACAAACGACAAGACCTGCATCAGCAGGAAGCTTGATTGGATCACCAGGACCAATTATCGCATTGGTGTTCTTGTAGAACGGCTGAGGGCGTGTAGGTCGGTCGGCACCAAGAAGGTGAGAACCGTAGTTCAACGCCAAGCAAAGCATTTTGCTTGGGTTTGGGTTTGGAGCGAGGATCTTGACTTCGTTCAGGTCGTGCGTAGCACCAGTCTCGGTGTAATCCTGAC
>CAJQSP010000032.1 GCA_905614375.1 uncultured Dehalococcoidales bacterium
ATTCATTGATAACTTCAACTCGATTGATCGTTTCAGGGATAAGTATTCTACGTGGCACGTGTGACGCCGATGAGTAGAACTGCTCGATAAAGCGTGCAAGAATTTCATTGCCGGTTTCATTCCGGGTTCCGCTCATTGTGAAGTGATCACGGCCGATCAGATTGCCTTGGCGTACGAAGAAGATCTCGACCAAGGCTTCTTCTCCGCCATAGGCAGCGCCGATCACATCGAGATTTTCGCGACCCATTCCGACAACTTTTTGTCCCTCATAAACTCGCTCAATCGCTTTGAGTCGATCCCGAAGTGCTCCAGCTCGTTCAAATTCAAGCTGGTCCGAAGCTTCAAGAGCAATTAAACCTGCCCACTCTGCCCCAGAGAATCGAGTGCTACGACATTTCCCATATTCAGGGAACCAACACAGTCGCGAGTATGTCAGTGTTCCAAGAAGGAAAGCCTCTATCGTCCGACTATCGCCGATTCAAGATCAAATCGCACAATCGTAACGATGACTTCGCGTCTATGAAGGAAGTTCTAACTCGTCGATTCAAACGCTTGAAGAACGCGAGAGAAGGCGGAGAAGAAAACGCCAGTTTTTCCGCCTCACCTGATCTCGTATTGATCGACGGTGGAAAAGGTCAGCTTTCTTCTGCAGTAGAAGCGATGTTGTTTCTCGGATTGCAAGATATCCAGCTGGCTTCAATAGCAAAGCGTGAAGAAGAGATTTTTCTGCCTGATGCTGCTGAACCCGTAATCATGCCTAGAAACTCTCAGGGCCTATTTTTGCTGCAACGAGCTCGAGACGAAGCTCACAGATTTGCAATTACGTTCCATCGAAACCTTCGAGGTAAAGCATCAGTAAAATCCGCTCTCGACAGTGTCCCCGGCATCGGACCAAAACGGCGTAAGATGCTTATTCGTACCTTCGGATCAGTAAAGGGGATTCGAGAAGCATCTGAAGAGCGGATTGCAGGCTCACCTGGAATGACCGAGAAAACAGCCCGACAACTCAAAGAACACCTTTAGGCCTCAATGCAAGCTCTTTCATTCCCCGGCTACGGTCGCGTCGAAATCATCGAAATCCCCCGACCAGCCCTGCGTGAGCCCACAGATGCAATCGTATTGGTAACAACTGCAGCGATTGGACCCTGGGATATCGAGCGATTCTTCAGCGTTGGTGAAGATAGTGTCGTGCCCGGTGGCGAATTCGCTGGGTTGGTAGTAGAGACAGGTTCAGATGTTTCCACAGTTGAACTAGATGATCTCGTATCTAATACGGTCCATCATCTCACATCGAACGGCGGTAGCCAGCTGTTTGGGTCGTCATCCCTTCCGGGAGGACATGCTGAATACGTTCGAGTACCCGACGCCGACATTACCCTCACAAAAATCGCAGCCTCCGGCGAAGAACGTGCTGTGCTCGCCGGTGGTACTGCTGGTCTTGGCGTAAACGTTGCTGCAGCCGCTATTAGCGAGTCGCCCGCAGGCTCATACGCAGTCGTCGGATGCGATCCAATTGGAATGACTGCGTTGATCGCTCTGAAAAACGCCGGCAACTCCAAACAGATTATCGCCATTGAAGATCACACGGCGCGACGGACGCTTGCTTCAGGATTCGCCTCGCAAGCACTAAACAGCAACGACACCCTGCCGATCGAGCAAATTGACGTTGTGATAATGGGCTCCATTGAAGACGCTCCGAAATTCGAAAAAGCGGTGAGCTTGGTTCGTCCTGGCGGTTACATAATATTTTCTGAACCGTACGGTCCGATCCGATCGACCGAATCTGGCGGGACACTTCCGGGTGGCGTTACCTTGACGACAGCTCCTTGGCCGACAAACGAAGATGCTAAGAAGATCGTCACAGCGATGCAGATAAAAAGATTGGATCTCACACCGATTGTTTCGCATGTAATTCCTCTCGACGAAGCCCAAGAAGCATACGAAGCTGCCGCCGGACCCGGCCAGGGCGTTCAAAAAGTGTTATTGAAGCCGTAGCGTCGTGGTAGTCGGACTTCATACCATCCTATTTGCGTCGTTGTGATGATCCAAGAAATCTCTAGGAGCCGCGGGCATTGTTCGTCCTTCAGCCGCATCATTCGCCGCAACTAACTGCCGCCTCGCCCACAGAACGGTTAGTGCAGCATCTAAGTTCGAAAGGGTTTCGGGAAGTGAAAGCTTTCCATCAGGCAATCCGAGTTCAATTCTGTCTCCTGCCAACATGTCCCGAGGGGCTGCACTTGCAATCGGTGGGCTGCTTGTTGGTCCGGTGGCAAAACCACCATCGTTATCATCTAATTTTGATTGGACTGGCGCTGCATATGGGGCAGCACTGCTAGCTCGATTTTCGTGCTCAATGCCCGGAACTGCCTGATCCTTGGGCAGGTACGGACGAACCTCGCTAAATATCCGATCAACAAGCGCCAACCGGCGAGCGACCTCGGTTCTATCAGCACCAGAAATCTCTTCTAACAAAACGGCGAATCGATCAGGAGCGTATGGCTGTTCGCCTAGACGGGTCGACATTTCAGTAAACAGTGCGATGTTTCGTGCCAGCTGAATTCGAGCGTCTTCGCTCTCTTTAGCCGAGAGCGGCGTTACAGCCCGTAAACCATCCCTTGTTACTCGAACCCGACTTCGACCGCCTGCTACACCCCACATGCGCAGAGCACCTAGACGAGCGGAGAACGCCCCGCCGCGCTCTGACATTCCGAGCGACCGAGCCAATCCTTGCCGAGATACTTCGCCTGCAAATTCACGAGCGATCTTTTGACCAAGCTCTATGCTTTCAACTAGCCCAATTTCAGGAAACTCATAATCACCTAGTTTTGCCATCTAAATAAGCCTTGCTACAACATTGAACAGATCCGGTTTGACCAGAGAGGCGTTTGAGATGACATAGATGACATTCATTGTTATCGAGTCCACAAACACTTCTTGAGACCAACCTCTTAGATTCCCAAAGCAGCGTTACGCTAATAAATACGCCGCCAAAAGCACAAATACTCCACATGTTACGCCGCAATGCCGCTGCATCGCAAGCGGTTTAGCGGCGTAACATGTGGAGTTGTTCTTGTTTCCTGCTGTAGTGTTACTTTGAGAAGGGCTGTCGGGCCTGTCTAACAGCCAATAAAGAGCCCTGGGGAAGCTGCGCTGCCCCGTGTAGGAACGTCAGGGGTATTTAAGCGGCGTAAACCATCGGGGGGGGTACCGGATCGTCACTTGTGCGAGCTGACTGGCTGCCTGTCGCTCAACACAAGCTTTGGTCGACGATATGAGACCTTTCTTCCAAAGTGCTGGACACACGAATTATCCCTGAGCCAGTGAATAGCCATCACGTGAGCGATCAGTAAATACCTCGACCTATTTAAACGCCCACCAGCGCAAAGTTTGCAGGGCCAATAAATGCGCCCTTGCATTGATCTCAGTTTGATGCGATTTTTATGAAGATTAACAACAATTTACACCGATCAATGTGCGGCGTAGTTCGGTATAGTTACCCGGAATGTTTACCGTTATGTTTAGCATGTAATCCGAATGTAAGAAATGGCTTTTTGAACTCAATCAAGGGTCGACCTATTTTCGCCTAATTTCCAGCGAAGGTTATCGAATAAGGCTTGTTTCACTCAAAAAAATAGCCGGGCACAGCAAATGCTGAGCCCGGCTATTTAGAGCAAATTCCGAGTCGATTATTTAGTCATCCTGGGACGTTAAACTACCTATCCCGCCAAGCATTTTTGTTAGCTCCAGCGGCAATATGAATTTCGTCGATTCGCCTTCCCCTAGCGTCTTCAGCGCCTCAACGTATTGGAGCGTCATCGTATTCGCATCGACTCCTGAAGCGACTTTGTGAATCGCCGCGAGGGCTTCCGCATAACCGGTTGCCCTAAGCACAGTTGCCTGCTGATCACCTTCAGCCGCCAAAATTTCAGCCTGCCTATCACCTTCAGCCTTTAGGATCGATGATTGCTTCTCACCTTCAGCAACTGTAATGGCTGCTTGCTTAGTGCCATCGGCCTCGAGAACAACCGCACGGCGAATGCGCTCAGCAGTCATTTGGCGGTTCATCGCCTCTTGAATGTCTCTCGGAGGATCGATCTCACGAATTTCTACGTTCGTGACTTTGATGCCCCAGCGCTCTGTTTCGGAATCCAATCGTGTCCGCAGGACCTCATTGATCTTGTCTCGCTGGGAGAACACATCGTCAAGGTTCATTTCACCGATGACTGCCCGAAGGGTAGTCGTGGCAAGTCCAACTACAGCAGTTGTGTAGTCTTCGACCTCAAGAACAGCCTTCTGGGCTTCGTTGATGTTAACGCGTAGATACACCAAAAAATCGATCTCTATCGGCGCATTATCCTTGGTGATGTTAGTTTGACGCGGTATATCAAGAACAGTCGTACGTGTGTCGATCTTCTGGATCTGGTGGATGATCGGGAGCGCAATTACCATTCCCGGCCCCCTCATACCTTCAAATTGACCCAATCGGAATCGGGCAACACGCTCGTAGTCTCGAACGAAGTTAATTATCGCCATTAGTACCTCCTAAACGGAAAGGGAATCCCCGATCCAAAATTGTTCTCAATCATTACTCTATACGTCCCTTGTGCCTGTTTCGGTTCCCAACAGTTTCACCTTCAGATTAATCCCGTCGACCGAAACCACTTCTACTTCTGTTCCAACGGAGATGCGTTTGTCGCTATCTCCGTCATGCTCGCCAGACCATATCTCACCGTTCAAGAGAACCTGACCTGACGGAGTTAAATCAGCCGACACAACACCTGAATTCCCCACCATACTCGCCACCAAAGTCGGACTTTGGTACAGCAATATATCTTTACTTTTACGAAGCTCCCAAGCAAACCACAACACTAATGTCCCGATTGAAACTCCAACGATCGCTAGTAACAACCGATTCACAGCTGGATCGGTACCGGTGAAGGTCGGGTTACCGAAGAAACCGACCAGAAATACTCCGCCAAATACCAGAGTCACTGTGCCGGCAACACCGAAATAACCAATTCCCGGAGCGGTCGTTTCTAGATAGAAGAGCAACATCGAAAGAAGAATCAACGCCACTCCTGCCCAAGAGAACGGCAGCTGTCCAACTCCGGCCCATCCAAGAACCAAGAACAACACACCTAACGTCCCTGGTACCCAAAGTCCTGGATTCCAAAGCTCTACGATCACGCCGAGCCCGCCAAGTGATACGAGAAGGAAAGCGATGTTTGGATTTGATATGAATGCCAATACACGTTCGAGCAAACTCAAATCCATCTGCGACGTCACAGCGCCGTCAACTTCCAACTCTACTGTTGCCCCATTCATATCAACGAGATAGCCATCCAACTGATCCAAAAGAGAGTCGTAGTCGGCGGCAATCAAATCGGCAATACCCAACTCGACAGCTTCTGACGCTGAGTATGCTTTGGCCGACAAAACGGTAGCCTCAAGCGCTGACACGTTTCGACCTCGCCTCTCAGCGATGCTTCGAATAAGTGCGGCTGCATCCTGAGATGCCTTCCGACTCAAAGTGTCCGGCAAATCACCGCCATCGATATCAACCACCGCTGCAGCACCAATATTTGTAGTCGGAGCCATCACCAAAATGTGTGCTGCAGCGCCAACAAAAGTGCCTGCACTTGCCGCCTGTGCGCCATCAGGAGCGACGTAGACAGCAACGGGTACCTTTGATGCCAAAATCGACTCCATGATGTCTCTGGTGGCATCCAAAAGCCCACCAGGTGTATTCAACATCAGTACGACGAGCTGGAAATCTTCCTCATCAGCTCTGTCGAGACCACGATCGATAAATCTTGAAGTAACGCCGTCTATTGCGCCGTCAAGACGAACAAGAAGCACTGCTGGCTCTTGATCTCTCGAGTCGTTTGATTGAGCCTGTGCAGATTCTCCGAGCGATGGAAGCAATATCCCAGTCATACCAGCCAGAGTTATAAGCACTGCGGTTAGTACTCGAATTATCCGCACCACTACCCTGAAAGAACGATTAGGCACAGTTGAACTCCGTAACCGCATCTTATCGAACGATTGTGAAGAACAGTTGACCAATATCACAAACCTACCAAAATACATCCGCTATCACTGTGCGTTATTAGTTTATTCATAGTGATGAAACTCAACCGATAGCTATAGGTTCAATATGAAAATCACCGGTATCAACACGTTATGGATAAAAAGGGAACAGCGTTTAGTCGAAAGAGCCGATCTTCTCTTGTCGGAATTCCCGTTTGCCAAGAAGTTCTTCTTCGTTAACGTCGCATGGTTTTCAGACAAAAATAATCAAAAGGCGCTGCTAGCCCAGGGCTCCGATATCACAGTGAGAATGGATGATAAAAAAACTCATCTCATCCGACCTAGCTAGCCCGTTTGATCCTTCAGGTCATCGTCTAAAGCGAGAATACGTGCTGTTGAACAGCGATCGCATCGCTGAAGATGAAGATCTTCTCAACTGGCTCGATCAAGCCAGTGAATTTGCAGGGCCGCTGCCGCATAAGAAACCCAAACGCCTTAAACGGCAAACCGGTCGCGCCAAATAAACCTCTGTCTACTTCGAACCAGCTGAAATTGCATCCGTCACAAAAGTAATCAGCCCAGTCGACGGCTATTACCCAATCCCAGATGGCCCCGGGCCAGGCATCGATATAGTCGAGGAAGAGTTCACTGAACATCCCTACAAGGGTGCCTGGCACAGGGGTGACAGAGTCAACCCCGACAATTCCATCGCCTACATCTAATAAGTAATCCCGTTTCCACAAAACAAAGAACTAGGTCGCAAATAAATATCCTGAGCGCAGCAACACCTACACGTCACCGGACATAAACGCTAATTTAGAGCCATCAGCACCCACCGTGTTAGCCCAAGCTCCCATTGCCATAAAACCGCCGTCTACGTTGAAATACGACCCGGTTACAAACGATGCTTTGTCGCTAGCCAGGAAGAGCACCATATTAGCGATATCTGACGGCTGACCAATACGCCCAATCGGATGCGCTAACCCGGTCGATATTAACTCATCTTCCAAATTCCCACCCGTTCCCGTTATGGCGTTCCTAACCATTGGAGTATCGATAGCGCCCGGGTTGACGGAAACCACACGAATATTATCTTTAGCAAAATCTAGCGACATCTGTCGCATCAATGACAGGTCTCCGCCCTTTGAGGCTGCATACGCCGATACACCACCCATTGATTGCAAGCCCTGCACGCTGGCTGAAGAAATAATCACCCCACCACCCACTTTGCGCATATGAGGGATCGAATATTTGGCCAGTAAAAATCTGCTTTTTAAGTTGACTGCGATGATCTTATCCCACGTCTCTTCCGGAAGTTCGACAGCATCAACGTAAGAGTCTGGCGGTTGAATCCCCACATTGTTAAAAACAACGTTTACGCCTCCATATGCCTCAACTGCAGCATCGACACAAGACCGACACCCGTCGGTCGTACCGGCATCTGCATGTATGAATTGCGCTGTTCCGCCATCAGAAACAATTCGATCGACTGCAGCATTGCCAGCTTCCGCGTTCCAATCAAGGATAGTTACGTTGGCTCCTTCACGAGCAAATGCTTCTGATGCAGCACCGCCGATTCCAAGTGCGCCGCCAGTGACGATCACAGATTTTCCGTCGAATTCACCCATTTGATATCTCCACGAACTATTTTGAACATAAAATCATCGCTACATTGAAACTCACATAGCAACTGACAAGTCAATTTACCATCACAATCAATGGTCGGACCGCACCGAATGGCGCAAGAGCACATCGAATTGGTAAATAAGCGTCCACCCACATCTCAAATTCGGTTATGCACCGCAACTACTCAGGAACTACATGCAACTCTCAAGTATCAATCGCCTAACGCTGCTTCTGGCGTTGGCTTCACTATCGATCGTTCTCACAGCCTGTTCAACCGGGGAACGCTCTGGCCACGAAGGTGATTTTGTACTCGACTTATACACAGGAGCTGATGAGGTCGGTGGAGAATCCATATCGTTCGATGAGATCGTCGCAAATGAAGACCGCCCTATTCTTCTCAACTTCTGGGCAGGCAACTGCCCTCCCTGCCGAGCTGAAATGCCTGCTCTCGAAGCAACTTGGAGGGAATACGGGGATAAAGTTTTGTTCATTGGAGTCGACGTTGGGCCATATGTCGGACTCGGCACCTACAAAACAGGTCAAGCATTGGTTGATGAAGTTGGCATTACCTACGTGACCGGCAAAACGTCTGATCGCAGCGTAATTACCGATTGGAAGGTACAAAACATGCCTTCGACGTTCTTGATCGGAAAAGATGGTCTAGTCCATGACATCGTTATCGGGGCAATCTCTAGTTCACGTCTGTCACAAAAAGTTCGAGAGCTAATCGCAGCTAACGCCACTTAGTTGATCAGTAACTTTCTCTCGTTTAGCGGCTGGGGCGGTGCTAAGATGCCGCAATTCACTAGCCGGCTACTAGAAACCTAACTTGAAACCTAACGAGTCTGATTCCGTTCCCGATACCGACACTCAAGCACCGAGGCGGCAAACTATTCGACCTTGGTCTGCACTGAAATTCAGAGACTACCGAATACTTTGGGCTAGCAGCATCGCTGCAATGATGACGATGTCGCTTCGCATCACAGTAACTGCGGTTTGGCTTTACGAGAAAACAGATTCAGGCTGGGTCCTGGCATGGCTCGGGATTCTAGAGCTGGTGATGCGTATCCCGGCCAATCTCTACGGCGGTGCACTTGCTGATGAGATAGACCGCAAGAAACTCATGGCAGCAACCCAAGCGGTAAGTTTTCTGCTCATCGGGTTGATGGCGGTCCTTGAAGGGTTTGGCGCCCTTCAAATTTGGCACATCTACTTGATCACCGCAGTACTTGCATCGACCAGTGTCCTAGGGGGGCCGGCCAGATCAGCGCTCACAGCACGTGTCGTGCCGCGCTCACACCTCATGCACGCAGTTGCGACAAATACGGCAACCATGCAGATCGGATCAATGGTTACTCCGCTGATCTTCTTCTTGAGTAGCCGGACTACAAATTTGACCATCTCATTTGGCGTAATCACATTGTTTGCTGGGTTCAGCGTCGTACTCCCGCTATTCATCGGCATTGATGGGAGAGCTGAGAGTGCGAGTACCGGCAAGTCACGCCTCAGAAATATAGTCGACGGTCTCAAATACGTGAAATCTCATCCGATATTGCCAGGTCTATACCTGCTCGACGTGGGCGTCACTATTGTCAGCTTTTACAGGCAGTTGTTCCCGATATTCGCTGACCAGCTATACAAAGGCGGTAGAGGTACAACTTCACTCCTCCTCTGGGCCAATTCAGCCGGTGGGCTCGTCGGTAGCTTGATCGTGATGTTTACTCGTGACTACAAAGCCAAAGGAATGCTCGTACTCTGGGCAACACTGTTCTACGGGGTTCTGTTGATTTTCTTCGGTGCTACCACGGTTTTATGGACGGGAATGGTTGTAGTCATCTTGCTTGGTGCGACCGATGCCGTTGGAATGACTAGTCGACAGGCTATTGTCCAATTGACCACCCCGGATAATATGCGCGGACGTGCATCAGCTGCTCACTCTCTAGCGGCGATGAGTGCCAATGGGCTTGGGCAGGCTGAAGTCGGCTTTATGTCGGACTTAGTCGGGGCCGATCAAACGCTTTATATCGGTGGCGTCGTCTCCATCGTCGTCGTCGTCCTAATTTGGTGGCTGGTGAAGGGCGTTCGCATGTACCGGTACACCGAAGTTCCGTCAGGTGCAGCGATCGACGATGATTACGATTACCCACAAGTTGAATATGACTTAAATAAGCAGATCGAAAGAGACCTCAGGAGCCTGAAGTGAAGATAACCGGAGTCAAAACATTCATAGTCGACGGTGTATTCAGGCCGTGGACGTTCGTGAAAATCGAAACTGACTCCGGAATCGTCGGCTGGGGTGATTGCACCGAGTGGCAGGCTGCTCAATCAGTAGCAGCCACAGTGAACCAGCTTGGCGAAAACATGATCGGCAAGGACCCTATGGCGTCAGAGGCGGCTTGGTGGAACAACGCTTCGTTCATGGTTCGCCAACGTGGAGGAATTGCTTACAAGGCGATGTCAGGCATCGACTCAGCTCTATGGGACATCAGAGGCAAAGCACTCGACGCACCCGTTTGGCAACTACTCGGTGGAAAGATGCGCGACGAGCTCGAACTCTATTGGTCACACTGTGGTTCTGATCGAGGAAAGTACTCAGAACAACTCGATGTACCGAAACTGTCGACGTTGGATGATGTTCGTGAACTCAGTCAAGAAGTGCTAGATCAAGGATTCACCGGAATTAAAACCAACATTCTTGCGATCGATGATTTACCCGATATCCCCCGCAAGAAAAACGGAGTCGGAAATAGCGGTCAGATCACATATCAGCAACTCGAGAATGCAGTGAGTGTGATCCGGACGTTCCGAGAAGCACTTGGCCCAGAAATTGGAATTGCGATCGATACAGCGCTTAGTTTCCGATTGGGAGGCGCTATCAAGCTTGCAAGAGCCCTCGAACCATTCGACATGATGTGGCTGGAGACTGAAACGTGGGACCCGAGATCGCTACGCACTGTTCGTGAGTCGACCACGACTACGATTTGCCACGGCGAAAGCCTCTTTGGTCCAGAGGAATATCGACCATTCTTCGAATCACATGCGCAAGATGTGATCATGCCCGACTTTGCTTGGAACGGCATCACAATGGGTAAGAAAATCTGTGATTTGGCCCATCTGTACGACACTGCGATTGCGCCTCATAACTGCCATTCCCCGATGAATACGCTAGTTTCGGCCAATATCTGTGCAGTTATCCCCAACTTCATGACATTGGAATTTATTAACGATGACGCTCCCTGGCGTGACGACTTGATGACCCATCCGTTCGAGATTAAAAACGGAAAACTCCAAGTGCATAACCGACCTGGCCTCGGATCTGATTTGATCGAGTCGGAGCTAGAAAAGCACCCTTGGACCGGCGGCAATAACCTGTAGTCGGTCGATATTCGGATAGATAATCATGAAAATCCCGATTAGCTCCAGACGCGGTCATGCGCATCGAGTTCGTCCCACTCTGATGTGTCTTCGAATACGCCAGCCGGGTAAACCCCTGCCCGAGTTTCGCTTGCCTTTGCAAGGTTCTCAGCAACTGCCTCTTCATTGATCTCAAGACCAAGACCAGGAGCATCAGTGACTGTGACATACCCGTCCTTGATCACATCGCCTTCTTGACCTACTAGGTCAACGATGTCATTCCACCATGGGTTGTCAACTGAGTGCATCTCAAGAGCAATGAAGTTTTCCATTGCCATCGCAGAATGAGCGTTTGCCATTGCGACGACTGGTGAACCAGCCTGATGAAGCGCTACGCCGATACCTGCATCTCGGCAGTAGTCAGCAATCCGCTTAGTTTCGATAATTCCGCCGGAGGTAGCGAGGTCAGGGTGAGCAACAGAAATTGCTCGAGCATCTACGAGAGGCTTGAAACCGTCAAGACAGTAGATGTCTTCACCTGTACAAACAGGAGTATCAACACCGGCTTTGAGTGCCTGCCACTGGTCAACAAATTCCCAAGGAATCATGTCCTCGTACCAAGCCAATGTGAACTTGTCGAGTGCTTTACCGATTCGAATTGCGTTCTCAACACCCATATGGCCAAAGTGGTCGGATGCTAGAGGGATTTCGTAACCGATAACGTCACGGACAGCCCCTACGTACTCCTGCATCTTGGAAATACCATAATCGGTAACCTGAATACCGGTGAACGGATGCTTCAACGTGTTTGACTCTTTAGAAATCTTCTTATTGATGACCCCACCTTCAAACTCTTCAGCGATCCACGTTCCGATGTCCATTTTAAGGAATTCGAATCCTCGATCCATACGACCCTGGAGCATCTTGCCCATCTCTTCTGGATCTTTCTTAAGTGGCGTGTCGGCATAAACCTTGATTTTGTCATCGCCATATTTGCCACCGGCGAACATGTATGCCGGCACACCGAAAGCCTTACCCGCGAGATCGCAAAGAGCCATCTCAACTCCGCAAACTCCACCACCGAGCCGGCCGTGACCGCCGAAGGGCTTGATCTTCTGGAACAGTCGATCGATGTCACACGGGTTTTCGCCGAGCAGACGGCTCTTGAGCATAAGTGCGTACCGAGCTGACGCGCCATCTCTTACTTCACCAACACCAACCAAGCCTTGGTTCGTCTCAAGCTTGATGATCGGCCATCGCCATCCACCGCCCCCAACAACTGCGATTCGCATATCGGTGATTCGTAGGTCAGAGGGACTTGAAGAAGTCTTTACTTGATCCACTGCACTTGTGTTTTGATCTACCAAATTACTAATTTTCCTATTTCTAAACTGAACTAAGTAAAAAACCTACTACTTCAAGCGGTTGGCTTTCCATTCTTCAAAATCTTTATTCATATCTTCAGAGAACTTCCGGTCTACCTCACCAGGTGTGTAAACACCTTCTCTAATGCGTTGTTGACCGAATTCGTCTTTCAGTCGAATCAATTCGGATCGTTCGACAACTTCCAAAGCAAGGTGTGGCGGGATAAATACCACTCCCGTGCTGGTTCCGAGAACGACATCACCGGGAACGCAAGTTGCTTCGCCAATGCGGGTAATGCCGTTTATCTCAGGCATGCTCACATCAAGAATCGCGCTTGGGTCTACGCCGCGAACAAATGCGTTGAAATCGTCCATCTCAATAATTCGTTGAGTGTCACGAATTCCACCGTCAATCACCATACCGGTGCCTGAACGCGACTTGATGGCTGTAGCCAAATTGTCCCCCGCAAATGTTCCATTGAGCACCTTGCCAAACAGATCAACGACGATCAGATCGTTCTGTTCCAGCTCATCGATAACCCACGAGTTCTGGAATCCAACACGGTCGTCTTCCTCACCCTGCTTGTCGATTGAATCGTGAATGTCTGGTCGACGTGGAACCCATCGGCAAGTCACTGCCCGCCCGACAATTACACGATCTGGGTGAAGATTCATCCAGTTTCCAGCGAACTGAAAGTGGTACTCGTTGCGCTTGCAAGTGCCCCAAGCCTCTTCAGTTGTTACCAATTTCATCCGTTCGAGTATGTCTTCAGATACCAACGGTCGACCGTTTGCATCTCGATCGCCGGACCATTTACTGGTTACGGCGCGAATCATTTCAGGGTTAGTTAATTTCATAAATTCCTTAGCAAAATACTAGAACAGGATCAGAAAAAATCCGAGGAAAAGTTTACACCGAGATCTGTGGAGCCGGCGTTCCATCTTCGTTCAAAATACGGGCCTCAATCAGGGCCTGCTTCATCTCGGAAACCTGTAATTCGCTGAGCGGTAGATTAGGCCTCCGTGGCACAGTGCCTTCGTAGCCCATCAAATTCAGCCCAGTTTTCTGAACACCAACCCCCCACGACATACCAATAGAATCGACATTATTGATGCGTTCCTGTATCTCACGAGCTTCAGCGTAACGACCATCGAGACAAGCCTGAATAATGTCGCGCGCTATGTGGGGTCCCCAGTTGCCGAACAACAAACAAGCCCCAACTGCACCGATCATTCCACCCGGCATCAGAAGTGTTCCATTGCAGGTCCACAGCTTTACGTTCTCATTTACGAATTGGGCCATTCGGCACTCATATCGGTAGTTGAGAGACATTATGTAAGCAAATACATTATCGAATGACGTTAAATCTTTGAGTTCATCCTTAGTAATGTCAGTACTCATTGCAGTTTTGGGCTGGTGGATGATTACGACTGGAACAGGACTACCTTCTGTGACCTGCTCGAAATAATCTTGGATGGGTGCAGTATTTACGGCTTTACGTTCAGATGGAATTCGAACCCTAACCATGTCAGCTCCAGCATCCGCATACAAGTTCGATAGTCGCACAGCCTCAGTTGGTGACAGTGCGTCGATACCTGCGATTACGAACCTACGGCCAGCATGAGCTTCTACGACGGTCTTAATGGCCGAAACCTTTTCAGGTTCACCCATGTGAAACTCTTCCCCACCATAGCTGCCGACCACAAAACCCGACAATGCCGTGTTTGAGAACTTATCGACATTCCTAGCAAGCGCGTCAAGATCAAGAGAGTCATCCGAACGAAACGGCATATTGGTGGGAGCAACGATAATTGGGTCGGAAGCAGGAATTGCCATCTGAGAACCTATCAGTCTTGGTCTATTGATCAATGAAACCGAAAAGTGTATCCCTCAACGTGAATCGTATGTTTACATTTAAGCTAAAACTTCACGAATGATTCATCC
>CAJQSP010000033.1 GCA_905614375.1 uncultured Dehalococcoidales bacterium
CTGCCAACCGTGTTCCATTCCCACGTTTCTTCGGCTTTCACGTGATCGCCAGCGCGAGTACCCAAGTAGAAGCTGATCACACCGTGTTCGATATCCGATTCACTCACTGGTCCCAAAATTACTTGGACGTACTCGCCTTCATATGTAGTCGAGATTGGCGAACCACCGTGAATGAACTCAGCGTAGATCGTTGAGTCAGCAGGCCCCGGCTCACCATCTACAGTGAACTTGCCTTCAAAGATAATTGGAAACGGCGGTGGACCGGCTACCGGAGTGAAGTCTGTACGATCATAAGGAGTCGGTTCGGCTTCCGTCGAAGAACAGCCGACTACCGCGAGAATCGTTAGTGCTGATAACACAAATACGATCAGTCCTAGGCGCGAAAAATTGTTGATTTTGATCACGTATCAAAGGCTCAAATTAGTGGGTGATTTTTGTGCCAAGCAGTTGCACGTTCGTATGCTGCTGCTGCCCGTATTACCGCAGTGTCACCGAATTGAGGGCCGATGAACTGGAGTCCAACCGGAAGATCTTCGGACATACCGCCAGGGATAGAGATCGATGGTAGCCCAGCGATGTTAACAGGAATCGTGCACACGTCGTTCATGTACATCTGGAACGGTTCGTCCATCTTGGCACCAATCTTGAATGCAGTACCCGGAGACGTCGGTGTGACGAGAGCATCAAACTTCAGAAAAGCGTCGGTGAATTCTCGACGAATAAGAGTTCGGACCTGTTGCGCCTTCTTGTAGTAGGCATCGTAGTAACCGGCTGAGAGAGCGTACGTTCCAAGGAAGATACGTCGCTTCACCTCTTCACCGAAACCTTCACCGCGAGCTGCTTCAGTCGAGCGAGCAGAATTGCTTGCGTTGAGCGAACCAAGTCCATACTTCACACCATCATATCTAGAGAGGTTTGCAGAAGCTTCGGACGGGGCGATGATGTAGTAAACGGCGAGAGCGTGATCGGTTAGTGGGAGCGATGTTTCGCTGATATTGGCACCAAGGTCTTCGAGAGTTTTGAGCGACGTTTCAAATGCCTCGCGTACTCCTGACTCCATACCGTCGACGAGATATTCCTTAGGAACACCGATGTTCATTCCCTCGACACCACGATCAATGTCTTCCCCGAAATCGGTGAAAGGTGCAGCAACTGAAGTAGAGTCTCGTCGGTCATGGCTGGAAACGATGTTGAGCGCATCGGCGCAATCGGCAACGCTTCGAGTGAGAGGTCCAATTTGGTCGAGCGATGATCCAAATGCCAGTAGTCCAAATCGACTCACAAGACCATATGTTGGCTTCATACCAACAACGCCGCAAAGCGCCGCAGGTTGTCGAATACTTCCACCAGTGTCTGAACCGAATGCAATAAAGCACTCTCCGGCTGCAACGGCCGCGCTTGCACCCCCGGAGCTACCACCAGGAACGCGGTCGATGTCCCAAGGATTGTGAACCGGACCAAACGCTGAGGTTTCGTTCGACGAACCCATGGCGAATTCGTCGAGGTTCCCTTTTCCGAGAATTACAGCCCCGGCATCTTTAAGATTTCGAACTGCAGTTCCATCGTATGGCGGAATGTAGCCTTTCAAAATATTTGATGCGGCAGTTGTTTCAACATCCTTGGTTGAGAAATTGTCTTTGAGCATGATCGGCACGCCGGTTAGTGCTGTCGGTTCTTGCCCGGTCCCTTGCAACCGTTGATCCGCTATTTCGGCATCGGCGATTGACTGCTCTGCTGTTACCGTTATGAACGAATTCAACTTCGGCTCAAGCGCAGTTATTCGGTCGAGCATCGTTCGAGTTGCCTCGACAGATGAAATTTCACGTGCATCGAATTTAGCTCGAAGCTCACGTGCCGTCGAAAAGTAAATATCGGAGTTAGTTGAATGTGTCGTCATTCGTTATGTCTGGGTCCAAAAGGTCGTAATAGGGAATTCGTAACTAGCTAAATATCTGAGAGACGATGTCTGGCTATTCCAGAACGGGGCGAACTCGTATGAATTCGCCATCGCGGTCGGGAGCATTACTGAGTACATCATCCTGATCCATCGGCGGCTGCGGTTCGTCCTTGCGCATGACTGTGTTTGAGTCAGTTGTGTGACCGGTCGCCTCAACTCCGTCGGTATCGACGGAAGCGAGAGAAGCGAAATGTCCCAGAATGTTCGTCAGCTGGACGCGCATGTCTTCCGACTCTTCGTCGGACAGTTTTATGTACGCCAACTGAGCGATGTGGTCTACGTCTTTAGGAGTTAGTGGATCCATTGTTTCCCGAGTAAATCTGCGTGCTCTTCGTTCATGATTTGTGCGTACGAACCATCGGTTGAATCAGGCGCACATTAGAAGGATTTGTCGTTACGAAAGATCGAGTGTAGCAGCGCTAAAAAGGGTGAGGGTCTTGTGAATCGTCGAGAATGTGGGCCTGTGATGTTTGACACCTGTGATTCTCGTTACCTAGAATCGAGTCCCGTGTAGGGTTATTTTTAACAGGCAACACCTTAGCCTGTGTCTCTACCCGAGGATGTGTGCAATCTCCGCAACGAACTGCTTTAACCAGGTATCGATACTGATATCTACGTTTACCTGCATCGACAGGCGGTTGCATTTCCCCTCAAATAGTTCTCTCTTATCGGCTGGCACGTTGGCTGGACGCGAACCCCTAATCATCAACGCGGCGGAGCTGGCACATGAGTAAGTTTATTTTCGTTACAGGCGGAGTCGTCAGTTCACTCGGCAAAGGAATCGCGGTTGCCTCGATAGGTAGGATGCTGAAAAGCCGGGGAATGACGGTTTCGGTGCTAAAACTCGATCCCTACCTGAACGTCGACCCCGGAACGATGTCTCCCTACCAGCACGGTGAGGTGTTCGTAACTGTCGACGGCAGTGAGACCGACCTCGACCTCGGTCACTACGAGCGATTTATCGACGTTGAACTAACAGAGCTATCGAACGTCACGGCGGGCCAGATCTATTCAGAAGTCATCGCCAACGAGCGTGCCGGCAAATATCTCGGTGGAACGATCCAGACGGTGCCGCACGTAACCAATCTAATTAAGGAACGCATACTCCGGCTCGCCGAGGTATCGCAGGCCGGTGTGGTGGTGGTTGAAGTCGGTGGAACTGTTGGTGACATCGAAGGTCAACCATTTATCGAAGCGATCAGGCAGGTTCGAAATACTGTCGGTCAAGATGACACCTTCTATGTGCACGTCACCCTCCTTCCTTACCTAGGCGCAACGGGTGAGCTAAAAACCAAGCCGACTCAGCACAGCGTGAACACGTTGCGCGGCATGGGAGTTCAGCCAGACGCTATCCTCTGCCGGGCTGATCAGGAAACCGGCGAAGACGAGCGACGCAAGATCGCGCTTTATTGCGACGTAACGGCAGAAGCAGTTATTTCACTGCCGACATTATCGAGCGTGTATGAAGTTCCACTCCACCTCGAAAATGAGGGACTTGGAAACATTATCACTTCGAGCCTGAACCTTCCCGACACCCCCGCGAATCTCGAATCATGGCGGGCTATGGTCAGGGTCGACGAAGAAGACCACCCCGCAATCGAAATAGCAATTGTAGGTAAGTACGTTGAATTACAAGACTCCTATCTCTCGGTCGTTGAAGCGCTTCATCATGCAGGGCTACCCAATGAGCGAAAAGTAAATATCAAGTGGGTCGCCGCTGAAGATATCGAAAAACACGGTGCCGAGCAGCTTCTTGGAACGGTGCTTGGAATTATCGTTCCCGGTGGCTTTGGCGAACGCGGGCTTGAAGGCATGATTGCCGCCGCTAATTACGCTCGAACAGAACAGATACCGTATCTAGGCTTGTGTCTTGGCATGCAGATCATGGTTGTCGAATACGCTCGAAACGAGCTGGGAATCGTCGACGCCACATCGTTAGAGATCGATCCAAACGCTGCGAATCCTGTTATCGCTTTCATGGAAGGTCAGGAAGAACTCTCAGCCACTGGCGGCACAATGAGGCTCGGCGTGTATCCCTGTGTTCTTAAAGAAGGAACACAGGTTCGAGCTGCTTACGAATTGGAAACGGTCGATGAACGCCACAGGCACCGTTACGAATTTAACAACGAATATCGAATTCCGCTCGAAGAAGGAGGACTCATCGCTTCAGGGACTTCGCCCGACGGATCGCTTGTTGAAGTTACGGAAGTTTATGGTCACCCATTCATGGTAGGCAGCCAGTTCCATCCTGAATTCGGATCAAGGCCAGAACGTCCTCACCCGCTATTCAGGGAGTTCATACGGGTAGCTCGAAATACTCTTCGTGAGGGCAGCCAGCACGATTTTTTTGAAAAGGAAGAGTAGCCACCCTGCGGCATGAGAATGTTGGGTTAAAATCAGCCAATAATTTCCAGAAGTGGAATTATTGCCCAACATTTTGATAACATTGAATGACGCGAGCAAAGAATCCTCTTTTGGATATCCGCCGCACCATTCGATCCGCCCGGCTTTGTAACTACGGTTACCGGCAACGGGCTTTCCCTTCACAGGACCCTAGATACCCGCTCATGAGAGCGACCTCGTCAGCTTAACTTTAACCTGAACGACCCGCCGCTCTTAGCGCAAATCAAATTTTAGAATCGTCGGCATCTGGCTATTTATTTGCTCAGATGCTCCTATGTCATGTAAAGACGGTCTAAACCACTCACTAATTTTTCTCTAGAACTTTCGCTGAATCGAGAGCAACGAATGTTGATCAACTTTGGTCGACAAGCCAAAGGTTTATTTCAGCTTTGTCCGGATACCAGCAGGAGGAACCTACGCTGACTACCGATACCCGATCATCCCAATCCCGCGGCGGCAATCGCCGACGATCAGGTCGACGACGCCCAAGAGGCGGCGGCGGTGGGCAACGTCCATCAGGGCTGCCACAAGATAATTTCGAGGTAGATGAGAGCACGCTATCCGATTTGGGAAACCTCGGTGCGAAAACGAACGACGAACTCCGCCAGATGGCCATCGATAAAGGCATCACGCGAGTTCCGACACAGCGAACCGAACTGGTTCTCGAAGTTCTTGCATCTGTCGCCGAATCTACCGACACACTCGTTGGTGCAGGCGTTCTCGACCTTTTGAAAGATGGACATGGCTTCCTCCACAGTCAAGGCAAACGCGGCGACACCGAGAACATTTATATTTCGCAAAGCCATGTTCGACGATTCGGACTTCGACAGGGCGACATGGTTGCAGGCCAGGTTCGACCACCATTAGAAGGTGAAAAGTACTTCGGCATAATTCGTGTCGAGCTGGTAAACGGTTTCGACCCAGAATCTGCATCGAAGCGACCTAAGTTCGACCAGTTCACTTCGATCTACCCGAACGACCAGATCAAACTTGAGACCACTCCTAAGCAGATGGCCACTCGCATGATCGACATGGTCGCTCCCGTCGGTAAAGGGCAGCGAGCACTTATCGTTGCACCGCCTAAGGCAGGTAAAACTGTTCTCCTTAAGCAGATAGCTGCCGGCATCACAGAGAACCACCCTGAGATTTACATCATCGTTGCCCTCATCGGCGAACGACCTGAAGAAGTCACCGACATGCGCCGCACCATAAGCGGTGAGGTGTTTAGTTCGACATTCGATGAACCTATCGAAGGTCACTGCAGGACAGCTGAGGTTGCACTTGAACGTGCGCGCCGACTAGTTGAAAGCGGCGAAAACGTAGTAGTCCTTCTCGACAGCCTCACTCGACTTGCTCGTGCGTACAACCTTTCGGTTCCAAGCAGCGGCAAGACTCTATCGGGTGGTATGGACCCTAACGCCCTGTACCCACCAAAGCACTTCTTTGGTGCTGCCCGCAACTGTGAAGAGGCCGGCAGCCTTACGATCATCGCTACCGCGCTGATCGACACCGGTTCTCGTTTGGACGATCTCATTTATGAAGAGTTCAAAGGCACCGGCAACATGGAACTGCATCTTGATCGCAGAATGGCAGAACGTCGCCTGTGGCCAGCAATCGACATCGAACGAAGCGGAACACGTCATGAAGAACTACTTCAAGACGACGCCACGTTAAAGCAGGTATGGCTGCTAAGGCGAATGATGGGAATTATTGGACAAGACTCCAATTCCCCAACCGAAGCTGCCGAACGAATACTCGAACGAATGGCTCGAACCCAAACGAACGACGAGTTCCTTGGGTCGATCACAAAACCCGAAAAGGTTTAGATCCAAACAAGCGATTTTATGATTCATCATCAGAATAGTTCTTAATATGTAACTCTCTGGTAACGCAAAATCGCTTTAAATTGGTATGGGATTCGTTGACTCCCGTTCAGAAGCCTCTCTATAGTTCGCTAGAACAGATGAGTACTTAGGTGTTTACATACCCTTAAACGGATGTGTGTAAACACTAATCAAAGGTACAAATCAGTACAGGGTCTATGCTGAAAGGGTTGACATCGTATTCATTGCGATGATTAAATCGCTTTGGTTTGTCCCTAAGTTCGATGTTGCGCGTGCCGATAGGCCAGCATTCGGGCAGGACAGAATTAATCTAATCGGCAAACCTTCCGCACTTGCGGGAGGATAAATGTATGGAGATCTCCGGGTTTCATACCGCCTGGCAATGGTGGAAGAATTTTCTTTCTACCTTCTGCCGTTGTTGTGGGTGAAAACGCGGATGCAAGGGGGACTGAAGCTGTGAAGCTATCAGTTAAATTGCTTTCCGGACTTACGCTTATTGCGTTTGTCGCGGTAGCTGTTGTAGGCCTCTCTCACTCCGCCAGTGCGGCAGTAGATGCCAAGGTGTATGTCACCAACAAAGCGTCTACGTTAACTACTGAAGGCTCAGGAAAGCCTTCAGGTAGAACAACTGCTGCTACGGTGTATGGGACTTATGCCTCATATGCATCGACTGGAACAACTGCGCGAGATATCGTCGCAAATTCCGACCGATTCATAGTTACGGTCTTAGATGCTGATCTAAACGTAACAAGTACGATTACAAGTGATTCAACTACCAGTGGCTATATTGTTGGTAGGGGATCCGCGGCGACTCACGTAACTCAGGTTATTGGTAGTGGGTTCAACGTCGCTGGTGATAAAGTACGGGTCCAGATCGAAGATGAAAAGGCCACACCGATTATCGGCGCGGTTTCAGACATCAAGGTACTAAGCGCAGCATCAGGCAATGTTATGTCTGGTATTAGCGTCTCTTCTATTGACTATGCTGGTGATGGTACAAACGCACCACTAGTCACAATTCAGGTTGACTTTGGTACCTACGGACACCTAACACCAGTCGTCATCCAGTACCCATCGTCTGCTGTGGACATAACAACTGCGAGCGTTAAGAGTGTTGTTTACACTGGTGCTCTTGCTATTGTGACTCTAACCGAGACTGGTCGAAACACCGGTCGGTTTGAAGGTGAAATACTTGTTAGCGAACGAACTACAGCTCTTACTGCAGGTTCACATGGTGGATCTACCGGTTCACCAGCAATCATCCCAGCTATCGCTGGACCGATTACAATCGCTTACAACGACGTTGCAACTGCAGGTACGGCCGTTAACACGACCAGAACTGCTACTTACAACATAGACACAACTGTGCCTACGGCAACTATTAGTAGCCCTACCACAGCATCCGAGTCGCAGAATCGATTACCAACCTTTACCGGTAACATAAGCGATAATGGATCTGGTGTTGACGTCAGCACGTTCGCGTTGCACATTGACAACACAACTGACGCTACAAACACCTCCATGATCGTTGCTGCTGGTCGTAACCGATCATCAGTACTTCCTGGAACGGCAACCCTACCTACTATCATTGGTAAGATTGCTAGTATCGACGTAAGTGCAAAGGCAGATGGAATAAGTGATCTGGCGTTCGCGTACACAGAGACTTCCATTCTTCCAAACACTGGTGTGACCAATCCTGATCACATTGTTGACTTCCAAGCTAGAGCAGCTGACATGGCTGGTAACTACGGTTACTCAGACAGCGATACCGCAGTTGGAAACTTCAACGGAACAGGTCGACATGGTAACCAGCCTCACACAATCAAGATTGACCAAATAATTCCTCAGATTAGTTCTGTGGAAACTGGTATTTCTTGGGACACATCAGTCGCTACGCCAGTTGAAAAAGCTGACGTGAACACTTCTCTTGTTGTCCGATTCGACGGCAAGATAAAAGATAGTTCAGTACAAGCAACTGACTTCCAAGTTACATTGAGCGGAGCTGGTGGCGTATTCGTACCTGGCACGGTCACTGTGAAGAATGCAAATGTCTACCTGGACATAGGATCAGCGATTCCGTCGAACAACAAACCTACCGTCAAGATTCAGAGCCCTGTTCAGGACCTTGCTGGTAACTCGACAGATTCTGGATCAAAGGTTGCCGTTGACAAACTGGCTCCTGTTCTAACCGTAGTCCGATCAGGTGGATCGGGTACTGGTACAACAACGGAAGCAGCAGACGCGCTAACTAAAGCCAACATGACCGTGACGATAACCTCGGACGAAGACCTTCAGTCTGCGCCTCAGGTTTACGTTACTGACATCACCTCTACGGGTGCTGCAGTTTCGACTGTAGGTAACGTCAACAACGGTACATACGCTGTTTCAGCGGGTGGAAACAAGTGGACCTTAGTTATTGCTAAGGGCGCTTCTTCCGACGGAAGTCGTGCTGTCAAGGTGACTGGAACAGACACTAGCAGTAATGCTGGTTCGAGCGGTAAAGACACCGTCAAGGCATACGTCCTTGACGCCACTCTTTCGGCTCCAGTGTCAACTCCAGCCGGTGGCGGTACGACAACTCAGGCGAATCCGTTCTTGACAACTGACTACTCAGCAGATGCACACTCGATAACTATCACGTCAGCTACACTCGACAAAGTCGACGTAACTGCCGATGTTGTCGCTTCTGCTAACAGCAAGACGTTCTTCTACCAGCCGACAACTGCCCTGACTAATGCAGAGCACACGTACGTGGTGAAAGCCGTTGACGCTGCTGGTACCAAGCTAGACGTAACTACCAAGTTCACTAAGGGTGACCGAGTGTCATTCGTGCTTGAACTGTTCGCTGGTTGGAACTCCGTTTCCTTCCCATCGGACCCTGTCGACGTTGCGGTAGATTCCGCCCTGTCGAACACAGGTATAACTCAGGTAGTTTCATACGACGCAACCACGCCTTCACAGCCGTGGAGAATTGCTTCTAAGGTTGGAGATGCGTTCACCTCACAGACCGAGCCTGCCCTGTCTAGCATTACAGCTGGACCTGGTTACTGGGTTGAGAGTTCGAACTTCGAAGACCAGACTGTAGCCCTTTCGGGACCAACTAGTCCCGGCGATGCACGACCAGGTCTGACCACGATCGAAACCGGTAACGGTTGGAACTTGGTTGGTGTGGTTGATCAGAGCCGTTCGCAGACTCAGAAGGCCAATAAGGGCGGAACTCTTACACGACCGAATGCTGCTGGTACTGGTGTAAACGTCACCAATACCTCGTACTTCGGCACCGTGAACAACGGTCGAGCGTACACATTCGACACCGTGACTTCTAAGTTCCGTGAGCAGGTAGGCGCAGACACCGTAACCATTGGTTCTGGTATCTGGGTCTTCATCAGCCCACAGAGCAACGGACAGCTTCCACACATCGTTCCGTAAGGACCTTTGTTAGAAGTAAGTACGTAAAAACTGGCGCCCCCCTTCCGAATTCTCGGGAGGGGGGGCGTTCTTCTGAATACAGATATCTAATACCGAGCACGGGCGCCGGAGTGATAAATATGAAAGCTAGATTGGTACTAGTGTTAATCGTGACCTCCGTTCTGGCTGGTCTGATTTCAGGCCTAGGCGAACGTGCGAACGCTCAAGGCGAAATTCCTAGTATCGCGGCTATAACGCTGCATGGATTCGTAACGATTTCGGGTGGGGCTGATCCGAACGGGATGATCCTCACAGCCAAAATCGATGACTGGGTCTCGAACTCTGTCGTTGTGGGTGAACAGGCAGAAAACCAATTCGTTGGTCTTTTCATTCACGGTCCGAATAATCTAATAGGCAAAAACGTAACGTTCTGGCTTGAAGACCAGGTACAGGCTGATGAGAAGACGCCATACGCGTTCATCGATGTGTTTGGTAACGAAATCACCGACTGGGGACTTCCTCAGCTTCGGCAACAAGACCTTCGGTTCCCGTTCGTGCCAATTGCCACACCTACTGCTACGTTGATACCACCGACGCCGACGGCAACGACTGTAATCCTCGCTCCGACCTTCTATGAGGGGCGTGTTCGAGTTGGCTCTGTTCCGCCACCAGATGGGACACTTATTTACGCAGTGATTGATGATTTCATCACCCCATTTGCGTCAGTGTTCAGTGGTGAGTACTTCCTGACGGTTGATCCATATTTGGAAATCTACGATGGTCGACCGATAAATTTCTACATCGGTGAAATAAAAGCTCTTCAAGACGACGTGTTCGAAGATGATGTTCGCAGAGAGAATTTCCTATTGGTGTTCCCACCTTTGCCGACGCCGACTCCGGTTCCGACAAACACGCCAATACCGACGCCGACTCCGGTTCCGACAAACACGCCAATACCGACTCCAACGCTGACTCCGACTCCAACGCTGACTCCGACTCCAACACTCACTCCGACTCCAACTCCGGAGCCTGTTCGTACGCCGACGGCGACGCCAACACCGACCGTGGTGCCAACGTCTACGCCGACGCCAACTCCAATTGCCGACATGACGGCGACAGTTGCGGCTCAGGCAACGGCAACCGCCGTGGTTGAAGAAGAAGCTAGTGGCTCTTGCAGCGCAAGAGAGGGTGGTCCGGCAGGATTAGGCACCATTGCACTGTTGCTGGCTCCTCTGGCTCTGTTAGCATGGCGACGGTTCGAGCGGAACGTTCGGTAATCGGCGTACTTCAGTTCGGTTCCGTTGCGAACCGCAATCAGAAAAATAAAAAAGCCCCTGCAATTTGCAGGGGCTTTTTACTTATCAAATAACGCCGCTAAAGTCCCAAGCGCTTGGGACTGGCTACGCCTCAGGACGTTGCTGTAGCACTATTACCGCACGTTCGTCGGGTAGACCACTCTTACTCACTGTGAGTTTGGATGTTGCTTCAAAATCTTTCACACCTAACTCGGTCAACAGTCGCTGCATCGCGGCGCTGGGCTTTCCAGTCACAGCGTCGTAACCCGAGGGAACGATCATCTTGGGTTCGAGGTTTCTGATCACTGACGACATTTCATCGGGCTCGAGCCCTTGCGATTCGGTGTTGATGATAAGGATGTCGACTTTGCTGATCTGCTGAACCGATTGAGCCGATGGCTGGTAACCGGGATTACCAAGTGTGGCGACCTGAAGACCATCGGCATCAACTACATACACGGTATTGATATCGTGCGAAATCGCAGGATCGTCCGCCGGAGTGGCCACTCCCCGTATCGCAAGACCACCAATTTCATATTCGCCCGGGCCTGCGAGGACTTGCGAATCGCTTTCCGGATGACTCCGACGCTCACCTTTGCTGTAAACAAATACAGTGTTTCCGTCTTCTAGTTCCGAGGCAGCAGGGATATCACCCTGATGATCGACAATTACCACGCCCACTGAAGATTTGACCTCGAAAGTCGAATTGCCTAACCAGCGAATTTCCATGGGGACGTTCCTCGATTTGATCGGTGATGCGCAATCATAGCTAAGAGAGTTCTCAACATGAACGCAGTTGAATAAACTAATTTAACTACGCTCACGCGTGAGCGTCAATTGAATTCTCTGAATATCAACTCAGATGAGTTGGTATCCGAGGTCGCTCAACTGCATCGTTAGTGACTGGACGCAAATACCCCCGCCGCCCAATCAGGCGGTTGTACTGCGTCTCAAATACACCCCCCCATGATCTGAACGCAATTAAATTCCACAAAGCAAACTACCCTGCCCACTCGTTCATAGCGTACTGAAGCGCTGAACTCCGATCGCCGTACGACCAAAGCAGTAGACACCCGACATTGGTATTCTGAGATTCAATTTCAAAATCTAATTGGTTTTCTGCACCTCCCGTAAATTAGTGGGCCAGCAGGCTCGATGGCGCAGCTGCAAACCACCGTGAACGACCTCCGTAACTCTGGCAATATTCAGCGTTATCGCTCACGGCAAGACGCTATGCACGAACCAACTTCAGCAGCATTCTCTCTGCAATGTCATCAGCCAACATTTCTTCCATGCGCATGAAACACAACAACGCCTGAGTTTCGATCGCATCTGGAAGATCGAAGAACAAATTCAGTAGATCGCCGACAACCGTGTCGACAACTATATTTGAAGTGCCATCGGCACCGAATAGTTTCATATGTCCCAAAATCTCAGACCGAGGATTCGCTATTCTGAGTGGAGCCTATCGAACCTCAATCGACGAATAGTCCCACCAAGGAGCACGGTCAAACTCGTCGACCACAGGTCCGGTCGGGTCCCAACCGCCAAAATCAGGCTGATTCGATTTCACAAAATAGACGATACCCGATCGAAACATGGCGTGGTCGTTAGAAACTTCAAGCGCTCTCAGCACTTGAAATGCTACGTAGGAACAAAGTGGCGAGGAGTTATGCATTCGGATTTATCTCACCTCAGGTCTATAATTATTCCATTCCCATATTTCTTCGCGCCGATCTCAAACTCCGCTATAAAACAGACTTTCGCTATAGGATCAGTGACCGCTATATATGACAACTAGTAAACGTGATTACTACGAGGTTCTCGGTGTTGCCCGTGATGCCACTCCCGAAGATCTCAAAAAGGCGTTTCGGAAGCAGGCACTGCAGTACCACCCCGACCGCAACAAGTCGGCGGACGCAAGCGACCGATTCAAAGAGGTCAATGAGGCGTATCAGGTTCTAAGCGATCCTAAGCGAAAAGCGCAGTACGATCAGTTCGGTCACGAGGGCGTGAACGGTCAGGAAGGTAGTGGATTTGACGGTTTCGAAGGCTTCGGTGGTTTCGGAGATATTTTCGATTCGTTCTTTGGCGGGTCCACTCGCCAGACTACCAAACGCGGTGCCGATCTCGAGTTTCAGATAAACATATCTTTCCGAGACGCCGCATTCGGTGTCGCTCGCGAACTCGAACTCAATCGAATGGAAAGCTGCGAGCGGTGCGACGGTAACCGAGCAGAACCTGGAACCGACGTCGTTGAATGTTCTACCTGTCACGGTGAAGGTAAAGTCCGGCGAACACAGCGCACGTTTTTTGGTCAATTCCAACAGGTCACAGCCTGCCCAACGTGCCAAGGTGAAGGCCGACAGATAAAAACCGCCTGCAAGAAGTGTTCAGGTCGTGGAACTGAACGACAATCTCGGAAGATCGAAGTAAAGATTCCTGTCGGTGTTGAGCACGGCGTAAAACTGTTGATTCATGGCGAAGGTGAATCAGGTGGAAAGGGTGTTCAAAACGGCGATTTATATGTCCACATCGGTGTGCAACGTGACAAGGTCTTTATTCGTCGCGGCAACGACGTATTAATGACCGCACAAGTGAATATGGCGATGGCCGCTTTGGGCGGAATCATCAATGTGGAAACCTTAGAAGGTTCCATCGATATCGATGTGAAACCGGGCACACAATCGGGTGCAGTCACTCGAATCAAAAGCGCAGGCATCCCACATATGGGTTCAGCAGGCCGACGTGGCGATCAGCTTGTTGAACTAAAGGTGATGACACCTAACAAGCTAAGCGACCACCAGACGGAACTTCTACAAGAACTTGCAGAATCGTTCGGCTTAGAACGGGTCAAAGAAAACTCCGGTGCGGATCAAGGGATCTTTGATCGCTTCAAGGATGCATTCCGCAGCGAAGGCAGCAACTCGTAACAGTCGCCTTACAGCTCTACCGATTTAAGCACTTTCATCCAACAAAAGAGGCAGGACAGATGCGTTGGCTTCAGCTCAGCATCAAAGCACCGCCCGAGTACGTCGAACCGCTCACCCACCTGTTTAATATTCACGGTGAAGGATCGGCTTCAGTCGAACGACAGGGAGGTTTTAATCCCGACGAAGGCGAATCGCCAGATCCCACTGCGTGGGTAACGATTCGCGGCTGGCTTCCGCTTGATCCCACGACAGAAACTCGAAAGACAGCCATCGACGTTGGTGTCCGATTAATTCGACACTTGGTCGACCTTCCCGAAGTCGAAGAACTCGAAGTCAGCGACGGTGAATGGCGAAATCAAAAATTCGAGCCAATCAGAGTTGGAACGAACCTGGTAATCGTTCCTCGATCTACCGTTTTTCATGCGAATCCTACCGACATTGTAATCGAACTCGAACCCGGCCTAGCTTTCGGTACGGGTCATCACCCAACAACTCTTATGTGCCTCGAAGAGATCGAAAAGGTCGTAAAACCTGGTGATCGATTCCTCGATGTCGGCTGCGGTTCTGGTGTGCTATCAATCGCAGCTCTGGCGCTCGGTGCAGGCCACTCAACTGGACTCGACATCGAAGATGACGCCGTTATTTCATCGAATGCGAATCTAGCAGCCGCAGGATTTTCAGATAAATCTACGATCCTCGCGGGATCGATACCTCACGACCATGTTGCTGATCGAGGGTTCGACGTAGTTGGTGCAAATATCTCAGCAAACGTGCTTATCGCACTCGCACAACCACTAATCGATTCAGTATCCGACGATGGAGTGATAATCACTTCGGGCGTTCTCGATACACGGCTTGATGACGTTATTGCAGCATTCAAAAAGGTCGGCGGAAAGGTCGAGTCGAGCAGGATGATCGAAGACTGGACATCAACTCGGATTAAGCGCTCCGCAGGATCGAAATAGCAATGCATCGATTCTACGTCCACGACATCGACGCCACTGACCGTTCAATCTACTTAGACGGGTCGATTGCGCGGCAGCTGAAAACAGTTCTACGTGCAGATGCCGGCGAGCACATCAGGCTTTTCGATGGTTCTGGATCTGAGTGGGAAGTTGAGATAGATCATGTCGGTAAAAACGAGGTTTTAACAACTCTCGTATCAGCCGTTCGACCCGTTGCAGAGCCAGCGAACAAGGTCACGATGATGCTCGGATTGGCAAAACCCGAAAGAATCGAGCTTGCGATTCAGAAATGCACCGAAATAGGTGCTGTTCGATTCATTCCAGTGATGTCGGAACGTGTGCAAGGCGGAAATACGGGTACGCCTTCTGATAAGCGACTCGAACGCTGGCAGCGTATTGCCATCGAAGCCTCAGAGCAGAGCGGCAGAGCCACAGTCCCCATCGTAGAGGCTCCCACTCCAATTATGGATGCGATACAGGCGATCATGAACGAACAGCCTCTGTTGTGCATGTGGGAGGAGTTGGTTGAAGAATCAAGGCCACTGCGTCAGGTGCTCCAATCACTCGATACAGATTCGCAACAGCTAGCAGCCCTGATCGGACCCCCAGGCGGGTTCAGTGCCGATGAAGCCACAAGTATTCGTGAAGCCGGCGCACAGTTAGTCACTTTAGGGAGTCGTGTACTGAGAAGCGAAACTGCGGCGATAACCGTTATGTCGGCTATTTTGTATGAACTTGGTGATCTAGGCGGTTAAATAGGACCGTCTAGTAGCGCACTTCTGGTTGAAGCGATCGCCCCATAAGATCGCGTATAACGTCGACTGGTGACCTACCCTCGAACAGCACTGCATGTGTGGCGTCGGTGATCGGCATATCGATGTTCAGATCCTTGGCGAGACGTACCGCCGCCTGCGTAGTCGGTGCGCCTTCTGCAGTTTCGCCTAACTCTTCTAGAATGGCGGGAAGGTCTTTACCCGACGCCAACCCGATTCCGAGTCGATAGTTTCGACTGAGATTCGAGTAGCACGTAGCAATCAGATCACCCATACCGCTCTGCCCGGCAAACGTTTCTGGCCGAGCACCCATCGCTACTCCGAGGCGGGTGATCTCATGGAGACCACGAGTCACAAAAGCAGCCTTTGCGTTAGGGCCAAGCCCTGCGCCATCAATAAAAGCAGCTCCAATAGCAATAATATTTTTCAGTGCCCCACCCAGTTCGACGCCTATGACATCTTCATTGCGGTACACACGGAAAGATTTGGAACTTAGCGTCGATTGAACTTGTTCGGCAATCGAGTCGGATGTGAACGCTATCGTTGCGGTTGCAGGGTTACCGGCTGCAATTTCTCTTGCAAGATTGGGTCCAGAAAGAACGCCAATTTGTGAACGATCGAATCCCGGTAACTCTTCGGTTATCACTTGCGACATCCGCTTTCCGGAGGCACTTTCGATTCCCTTAGTTGCGCAAACAATCTTGGATTCCGATGGAATTGCAGAACGAACTTTCCGAATGTTCTCTCGAATGGTTACGGAAGGAACAGCAATGATTACGAGATCCGAATTGCCGAGAGATTCTTCTAGCGAGGCCGAGATGGACATCAACTCAGGGAATTCAACGCCCGGTACCGAGCGTTTGTTCACTCGCGCTGTAGTCAGTTCTTGAGCACGTGACTCGGTACGAGACCATAGAACGGTCTTTTTTCCGTCTAGTGCCAAAAGTATTCCGAGAGTGGTTGCCCAAGCTCCCGTGCCTATGATGCCAATTTGTGTCACCAGTGCAGTTTACGGGG
>CAJQSP010000034.1 GCA_905614375.1 uncultured Dehalococcoidales bacterium
GGATGTCCTTGAACATAATTTCCAGGAAGGTTTGTCTCATCTGAAGCGATTCGTTGAACGAGAAGGTCATGCTCGCGTTCCAGCAGGGTATATCGAAGATGGTTACAGGCTAGGTACGTGGGTCAATGGGAGAAGGAACGATTACAAAAAAGGCCAACTCACTGAGGAACGAGAAGATCAGCTAAATGATTTAAATTTCGTTTGGGATCCTTTCAAAGCACAGTGGGATCAGGCTATTTCACATCTCAAGCGATTTATTGAACGAGAAGGGCATGCTCGTGTTCCTACTGAACACATTGAAAACGGCTACAAGCTAGGCGGCTGGGTACATAACCAAAGAGTTAAATACGGCAGAAGCAAGCTCCCTCAGGAACAACTCGACGAACTCAACGATTTAGGCTTTGTTTGGTCGGCTACTGACAGATAAATGCCCTAGACAGGTCCTTTCTAAAGACGATTATTTAAGGATTATGGTCTGTTGATCTTTCTAGGAACCGGCTATTACTGGTGCATAGTTCAGTCGTTTTGGAACATAGCCACCCCATAAGTGGCCTTTTCTCTTCGTGTAGTTACTCTTTTTCTAATAGGTACGGGGCTAGGACACGACACGACATCACTACATTGAGCGGAGGGTGTTCGTATTACTTCGTTGAGTTGACAGTCGATCAGACATTTAGCCCTCCGACCGGTTTCGGTTCGCCGGATTTCCAGTGAGTTCTGCAGTATGAGCAATATCGGCTGGGTAAATCGAGGTGAGATACCCACCGATGCTTGTTAGTTTCACAAGGGAGAGAGGTCGACCACGTTAGGAGTACTTGCAACCGTTGCCACGGTTTGACACCCCTCTCCATCGAAGGGCCTGACGGCATTTGAACAAGCAGTTTCGGGATTGGCGATTTCGGCCAGCGAGTGACTGATGGCAGTGGCACCTCTACGCTACGCATTGAACACATTTCCTAAAACCCGGTCAGTTCTTTGTTCTTTCTGAAACCTTAGTATTTCTACGGCTTAGGTATTAATTGGATTAGGATTTAGGTATGGTCGAATGGAAACGCAATTGCTCATGTCGACCAAGCGACACAGAGACGAATCCAACAGCCGATCAACTATCCGAATACCAACGAAGGATTCGAAACCATCAGTGGAAAGATTCGTGCTGAATAACGTGTGGTTTCGCCGGACGTAGCGACCGTCGAACAGTCGCTCAAACATCATTCGAACGTATTCAGATGCCATGTTTCCTTTACCGATATCGTCAATAATCAACATTGGAATTTTGGTTAGCATCTCGACATAGTCTTCTGGGCGCCTGGATCCACTGATCTGACCGTCGTTGTTGAAGTCCTTGATCCGTTCTTCGAAGTTGTGTGCGGTGATGTAATAGATGCCACCAACAGTCGGAGTCAATGGGTCTGGGTTCGCACGTCTCAGTGGGATCCATCCAGCGGTTTTGAGCAGTTCGGTTTTCCCGATTCCAGGTCCACCTAGTAATCCACCCCACGGTAATCCTTTGAAGTTCGACCACTCATCTAGTAATGTCTTCGCCGCACGGGCTTCCGATTCAGCGTCACCTTTGTTGTATTCAGCATGAATCCTTTGCAACTCAGGATCAAAGAAGTCGAAAGACTCGTGTGGTGGCCTGGTGCCAGGCTCTAGGCCAAACAATCCCATGAGTGATCTGAGTCCATCAGTCAGCTCGGACTGGTACCGCCCTGGGGGAAAGGAAACTTCGGCCGGATTGTTGAGAAGGTTTTGTAGATCTTTTTCTAATGATTCCATCTCTATTGTTTCCTTTATATATACGGTTATTTTTCTTATTAACTGATGCGTCCCTCACAGTGAAGGGGTTTACTCCTCCCTGTGAGGGAGTTCCTTGTCTCTCTGAAGGAGATTCTTGCTGGTAACTCCCACTCTCTGAAGGGGTTGTTCGAAAGACGTAGGTTGAGACGTAACCTCGGCCCCCTCCAGGCGTTTCCACTGCCAAGATCCTTGATTCGATGGCGTACCTCTTGGCCCGTTCGATGGTTGCTTGGGAGCATCCAAGCATGTTCCTGACAGTCAGATTTTTGGCCCAGTACCTTCCATCCCGACCCGCAAGATGAGCCATGCATGCCAAAACGGCCGTTATCGCCGGAGTGGCAGTCGACATCGAATAGACGGTGGTGACATGAACGACGCTCATCCGAATCCTTGCGGATCTTTCTGCCACCGTTCCCAGGCGGCCATCGGGATCACATAAGTCGATCCCACTTTCGCAACAAATGGCAGTTTTCCCGCCCTTGCATCTCTGTACACCTGGCGTTCACTTTTACCGAGTTTTCTGGCAGCTGTTCGTAAACCTCCTTCAAGGACCACTAACTCGCAGTCGTAATTTTGGTTATGCATCATTACGCCACCTCCATTGACATGACATGAATTACGTTGACAACGCCAGTTATACCTACTATTCTGCGCACATACAAACTTGCTACCTGCTGTCAACCTGACATTACAAACTACACACCAAAGGGCATGTATGACCAGTTCCAATTCAAATTTCCTGACATTAACGAAAAAGGAGGATTTGGCGGTTGAAGCACGTCGACTACGCCAGGAAGGGTTGACCATCAAAGAAATCGCAAAACAAATCCAACACCATGAAAGGCACGTTTACAGACTGCTCGCCAAGACAAAAGATTTCCCATCGCAAAATATCGAGCGACTTGAACGTTGGGATCTAAGAAAGTCCATTGGCGACATACCAGAAAAAACGGAGTTTCTGCTCGATCTTGGTCACATCACGAATGGCGAAGCAGAATGGGCATGGCAAATATCTTCCATTGCAAGACGAAACGACTTCACAACTGAGGTCGTCACGACATTCGCTACTCTCCTAGAAGATTCTGAAAACGATTGGCAGATATCGTTGATCAGTCACCTCTTACGAGACCTACCTTGGGTGGGCGACTACAAAACCGTGTGGGTCGAATATTTCATGTACGCGACCAGATTGATTGATGCCGATATCGAGTGGCAGAAGCAATACGTTTGTTATGTCCTGTACAGAGTGGTCCGTGCCGCTACACCGGAATCACATAGAGAAGCCAAATCGCTCTACAGCCCTGAAATATTTGAAGAATTGTTGGACATGTTTTTCAAGGTTTATGAAGACAAAGATCGAATCGTAATTGGAAAGGAGACATTCTCATGAAGGGCAGCATCGTCAAATTCAAGGACGGATATCGAGTATTCGTATCTGGCGGGGTAGATCCTGACACCGATAAACGAATTCGACTCTCAAAATACATCCCTGGCTCAAAATCTGAGGCACGAAAATGGTTGACCAAAATTCAATCTGATCTGGACTCGGGGAAGAAATTACGACGGGGTCCAAAAACTGTATCTGAGTTCATTGACAGTTGGTGGCCTATGAAGAAATCAGCGATCAGCCCGACGACCGCTAGGGGGTACCGTGGCTTGATCGACCGCTACGTTCTACCCGAATTTGGGTCAACGCCACTCCAAACGGTACAAGGGCCCAAGATTCAAAAATTAATCAAGCGCTTGATCAACTCCGGCAAAACAGGCCAAGCATCTCATCTGTTTGTCTTGCTACGCCTGGTCTTCAATGCCGCAATCAAAATGGATGAACTAGCGGTCAATCCGCTTACGGGACTAGAAAAGCCGAAAACAGATAGGCATGAAATGTCAATTCTCACACCGGCAGATTGGCAAATTGTGCGGAGCCATCTAATTAAATCGGAATCGTGGGCGTTGTTACCGCTTACTGTGCTGATAACGACTGGACTTCGTCGATCAGAACTGGCCGGTCTAAAGTGGAGCGACTTAAACGAATCGCAAGGATTACTTCATATCCAGAGGTCGTATCACGTTTTGAAAGGCGGTATTGGTGTAGTTCGGCCGCCTAAAACAAATCGCTCTAGGAGAGCGGTAGCGCTAGATCCTGAAACTTTGGCAGCACTACTCGAACATAAATACGATCGCATGAGAATCGCAAAACTCGCCGATACTGAAATAGGTTTGGATAACCCTATGTTCGCTCGACCAGATGGATCGCCATGGCGACCAGACACATACTCCCGGCTTTGGTCGAGAATGATGAAAGTGCTACAGCTTGATCTATCAGCCACGCCTAGACTCCACGATCTACGCCATACTTCTGCGTCGCTGCTGCTTGCAGCCGGTGTAGACACCAAGTTGATATCAACTCGGCTCGGTCATAGTTCTGTGGCGTTCACAATGGACACCTACGCTCATTTACTACCAGAAGCGAATAATCAAGCAGCTGTGAAACTGGCGAGGATTTTGAGCGGAAATCCTGAGTCGTTCAATCGCACCATTGAAATTAAGTCAGGTTTTGCTGGATGAGAATTCATCCGCACGCAGACTTCACGATCAATTTGGCACACGAATCGGCACACAGTCCTGCGGACTCGGAAATCAAACAAGTGCAAGGCTCTAGATGAAATCGAGTTTGGTGGGCCCTGTGGGGATCGAACCCACGACCTGCGGATTAAAAGTCCGATGCTCTACCGCTGAGCTAAAGGCCCTTCAAACTCGGCTAATAAGGTTACGACACGATTGGCAGAATAGGGAGTCTCAAAACTGTCTACTGTTCTTTCGTTTACAAAGTTCGTAGCTTAATCGCCATCTACTCGCACCAAAGTCTCACAATCGCGCTAATATGGCGCACACCGTAAAAGACTAGCTTCATGCCTTCAACACATCGACATGATTTTGGAGACCCCGATGACGACGTCAGACCCAACAGTTTGCAAGTACGATCTTCTACTTAAAGGCGGAAGAGTAATCGACCCAGCCAACAACATCGATGGCAATTTCGACGTTGCGATTTCTGGAGGGCACATTGCTTTGGTGGGGAAAGACATCGCCTCTGCCCTTGCTCGCACTGTGGCCGATGTTACGGGGCGAGTAGTAACTCCGGGCTTGGTCGATCTACATGCACATTTCTATGGCTACGGCGGGGCGATTATTCCCGATGCGCACTGCTTGCCTGAAGGAACGACCACAGCTGTCGATGCTGGCGGATCTGGTCACCTAACGTTCGACGATTTCAACGAGCAAGTAATCGCACCTGCCACCATAAACGTATTTGCATTGTTGAACATTGCCGGAGAAGGAATGGTCGGAGAGCCTGAGCAAGACCTCGACGGAATGGACCCGGAACTAACGGCCGTCAAAATCGCTCAACGCCCCGATTTGATAGTCGGCGTGAAAGTCGCCCACTACATGGGACCGGGCTGGGAGCCGCTCGACCGGGGAATTGAGGCTGCCGAAGACACCGGCGTTTACTTGATGGTCGATCAGTCGCCGATCCACACTCGCCCAATGGACGAGATGATGCTGGAGCACTTACGACCAGGCGACATGGTTACTCACTGCTACGCGCTCAGTAAGCCGATGACAGATATCAACGATAAGGTAAAACAGTATTTCTTTGATGCCCGCGAACGAGGTGTGCAGTTCGACGTTGGACACGGAGCGGGCAGTTTTTCGTTCCGAATCGCTAAGGCAGCAATCGAACAAGGATTCATTCCAGACACGGTTTCGACCGATATGCATCGCTCTAGCATTCTCGTAAACCAAGCAACGATGCCAGAGACGATGTCGAAACTGCTGGCGTTGGGAATGGAATTACCAGACATCGTCAAGCGTTCAACTTGGGATCCTGCAGTTGCGATCGGTCATCCGGAACTCGGAAATCTTGGCCAAACACAGCCAGCCGATATCGCTGTATTGAACATTACTGAAGGCGAGTTTGGTTTGGTCGACAACGGAACCGCCAACCGGGTTTACAAAGCTGATAAACGAATCGTATGCGAGATGACGGTAAAAAACGGACAGGTTGTGTGGGATAAGAACGGTCTATCCCGGGATGACTGGTCAGCCAGTCCTCCAACTAACCCGGCGCTTTAATCGAAATCAGGGATCGCGCACCAATGGCAAACTCGAAGTTCGATGTTATCGTCGTCGGCGCTGGCTCTGCGGGGGCGGTTCTAGCAACACGCTTATCGGAAGATCCATCCCGAAGTGTTCTTCTGGTGGAAGCTGGAGCCGATTACGCCAATTTCGATGAGTTACCTGATGAGATTCGACAGGGGCACGCCACGGGAACCGACTTGGCGGTTGATCCCTCGGGAATCCACAACTGGGCGTTCACGGGCAAGGCGACTCCACAGAACACGGATATGCCGGTACCTCGAGGCAAGATCACTGGTGGGACAAGCGCCATCAACGGGCAGGTTTACCTGCGCGCCATCCCAGAAGATTTCGATATGTGGGTGGATGCTGGAAATGATGAGTGGTCCTACGATAAGTCACTGCCCTATATGAACAAACTTGAGAATGATCTCGACTTTACCGATCGATACCATGGCAACGATGGTCCTATCGTCGTACGACGGTACCAGCCTGATGAGCTTGTTGCTGATCAGGCTGCTTTCATCACGGCGGTTACCGACGCAGGTTTTGCAAGAACACACGACCACAATCACCCCGCTTCGAGCGGCGTTGGGCCCATACCACTGAACAATCCCGATGGTATCCGCTGGAGCACGGCACTCGGCTACTTGACGATGGCTCGTGATCGAGCGAATTTCACTCTGAGCGCCGATAGTCACACTACGCGAGTCCTGATCAAAAATACAAAAGCTGTCGGCATCGAATATGAAAAACACGGCAAGCTAAAACAAGCACTCGCTGATGAAGTGATTTTGAGTGCAGGGCCGATCGGATCTCCACACCTATTGATGCTTTCTGGCGTCGGTCCCAAAGAGCAGTTGCAAGCAGCTGGGGTCGATGTGATCGCCGATATGCGAGGCGTTGGTCAAAATCTACGCGATCACCCATCGGTTGCTGTGCGCTGGCATGCAGAAGATGATTTCCCAATGCCCGACGTTGAAACAGGTCCGCAGAAAACGGCTCTGCGATACACGGCTCAGAGTTCGGAGTTGCGAAACGACATGATCGCTGTGATGCGCTGGAACTCGCCTTTACGCGAGTTCACTATGACCGCAGGTTTATATCTTGCCAAGGCAGCAGGAGAACTTCGGTTTGTTTCTAGCGATTCCCACGTGCAACCGGAACTCGACTATCACCTGCTAGATCACCCTTACGATCTTGAACGAATGCGCGCAGGGGTGCGAATGCAGATTGAGCTTGGTAAACACGATGCTTACAAGGGAATTTTGAAAGAGCTGAAAGATCCGCTGCCTCCTGATCTTGAGTCAGATGATTCGCTGAATCAGTGGATGCTTAGTCGAGCGAGCACTATGCATCACATCTCGTGCACGGCAAGAATGGGTACGACCGACGATCCGATGGCTGTGACGAATCAATACGGTCAGGTTCACGGTATCGAAGGCTTACGTATCGCTGATCTTTCGATCATGCCAGACTGTCCGAGAGCGAATACCAATTCGCCAGCGATGATGATTGGCGAGCGCATCGCTGACTTTATGAAAGCAGAGTGAGTAGCGGATAGTCCGTATCACCGCAAAGAACGTTGATAGCCACGTGCCCTCAATGTAAATTTCTTGCAATGACAGGTCAGCGCAGCAGGACTAGCTGTAAAGCTGAAACTGGTTGATGGGCCAGTAAACCGACCATGCTCGACCTACAAGTGCGTCGGCCGTGACAAAACCCCAGTTTCGGGAATCGACCGACACTCGTCGGTTGTCGCCAAGTACGAAGTACTCTCCGTCTGGCACCTGCACGGGGTAATCGTCATGTCGGCGAGCGGTCGTAACATCGACCCAATCTGTTTTTTCGCCGTTCACGTAAACCGAACTGCCGTCAAGGTCGATCCAGTCACCCGGCACACCGATGATTCGTTTTATAAAATCGGTGTCAGAGCCGGTTGGCGGATGGAATACAACTATATTGCCACGCTTAGGTCCACCAAATAGATAGTTGTCGTTCCCGAATAGGCTAAACGGCGATTGGGTGTACACGAAACGATTGACCAGTAATCGCTCATCTTGAACCAGCGTAGGCTCCATCGACGAGCCTTCGATAAGGAAACTCTGGGTCGTTGCTTGCAACGCAAGAAAAATCACCACAGCAGTGATAATCGTCTCGCCAGTATCCCGAAGCGCTGACCGCATTTGTAGCCTTTGTCGAGTGACCAAAAATTCGGTCGCTCAAAATCGAATCCTAGAACTATAAAACGCTCTAATATGAATATAACAAGGTGGCTACCAGTTGCACGTAATCACTAAGTAACGTTTGCCCGAATTATTGGGTGGTGAGTAGCATTGAGCTGCCTAGGCATGTGACCGATTTCCAAAATGGCCAGCTTCGACGAACAGCGACTAATACAACTTACCCGTGACGGCGACTACGACGCGTTCAATCGTTTAGTAGTCGAGTACCAAGACGCGGTGTTCGCAGTTGTTCTTCGGATGGTTCGCAATCGATCCGCTGCGGAAGATATTACGCAGGACACCTTCATTTCTGCCTTTCGCAAAATTTCTTCCTACCGAGGGGCCATATTCCGGGCCTGGCTTTTACGCATAGCGAAGAACGCATCGTTGGACTATCTGAGGAAGATCGCACGTCGTAGTGAAACCTCGATAGACGAAGACATCGTCTACTTTTCAGAAACAGTCAAAGACGAATCACAAGATCCTGAAGCGGATGCACTAAACGCCGAACTAGCGCGCCTTATTGAACATTGCATGGACGGGCTTTCCGACGATCATCGATTTGCCATGGTGATGATCGATATTGAGGGATACCAATATGACGAGACTGCGGACTCGATTGATGTTTCGATAGGAACTGTTAAATCCCGATTAAACCGCGCCAGAGCACGAATGCGCGACTGTGTCCAGCAAGATCGGGAACTTTTACCGGACTCAATGCGTCTATATGACAAGGAGAACTAAAACAGAGTGGTTCGCAATTTTCTAAATCGACTTGTAGGTCGTAAAGATTTGAGCATCGACGCAGTAAATGCGTTCGTTGAAGGCAAGGCGTCACCTGACGAGATTCAACTCGTTGAAAACTTGATGCGTGACAACACTTCGCTCGAAAGAGACCTCTACACTCAGAAAGCGTTGAGGTCGTTACTTGGCAGAATCGAAAAGATTGAATCCTCGCGATCATTTTCGGTCACCCCTGAAATGGTTGCGGCAGCGGAAGCACACGACTCGCTGTTGTCACGAGTTACTGAATTATTTGCAACACAACGACGCCTAGCGCTTGCCCCGGCAGTTATCGGAGTGATCGCGACAGTCGGCGTTGCCCTGCTAACAATTGGTGATGTGACCGGCATTGTCGATCAATCTAGTTCAATTCCTGGTGATTCATTCTCGACCGCCGCCATTTTGGAATCGGCAGCCGATGGTAGCGTTTCGAGTACAGGCCTTGCAGGAGCAACCAGCAATCCTGCCAATGCAGATTCCAGCGCTGACATGATCATTACCGAAAAAGGATCTTCAGCAGCAGCAGCCACGGCTGCTCCAGCAGCAAATTCGGCACCTGCGGCAGCTCTTGCACCGAAACTCAACAGCGACAACGACTCGGTCGAAGTTGCGTCAGTGATAGAACTTCCAAACGCTGAACTCGTAGGTCCGAGTGGCGGTTCGGATGAATCTGAACCGCCCAGCATCATGATGAAAGCGCCCGCTATCGATTTGAGCTCGGACGCCGATGATCTAGGGTCAATTGCTGGGTCATTAGACGACGGTTCACCAATTCAACAGACACAGAGTGGATCCACAACGCCTTCGGATTCGAGCGAAGCCGACACCGATTCAGGTATTTTATCTGGAGATGATATGAGTTCGATTGCCCCTAAAGATGAATTACCTTACGCACAAAACACCACGTTTGAACCGGTTTCTTCAAACAATGGAATTTCACTTCCGCTGTGGCAGCTACAAGCCTCGCTCGCCGCGTTAGCAATCAGCGCTATCGGCGCATGGGCAGGACTACGTCGATCACGCGGCGAGTAACTTCACTTTCGACAGAGGCATGAGTTCCTAATTCCTTTAACTACGGATCATTGCGTACGGGATGTCGAACGGCTAACTTTCGTTCAACCAAATACCAACCGTATCCGACTTCACCGATCTCACATGGAACAAATCATGGCTATCCATCGTCTCTACTCATAACAACTACAATTCAAACGTAGATTGGTCAATAAATAGTTCGAAGGATTTAATTGTGACTAACTTAAAGCTTAGAAAGCCCGCAACTTGGTTTCTCGTGACCGCCTTTGCAGGATTCTCACTCGCAGCTGTGGCATGCGCCGATACATCTGCTAATGAAAAAGCCGGAAGAAATGATGACACGCCAGCAATCGGAGCTCCATCCGGTGTTGTAGGCAACATTAGTTCAGGCGGTTCCCAAGGCTCATCGACCAGCAGTAACCAGATTGAAGAATGGCCCCGAGACGAGCCATACACAGTCGCATCTGGATACGACTCAGCTGCGATCGCGCCATTACCGATCGGAGCTTCTGGAGGATTCGGCCAAGCGTTCAACTCATCAGTCGGTGCGACAAATTCAGGAATCTGGGTAACCGGACAAGGAACAATCGAAATTCCTGCTGACATCGCACAGGTCTCGATCGGCGTTGAATCTCGTGAGACCACCGTTTCAGCGGCGCGCCAGAAGGCAGCCGACGCAATGGGAAAAGTGCTGGATGCCATTAAAGAAAACGGTGTTTCAGAAGAAGATATTGTGACTACGAACTTCAACATTTACCCACAGACAATCTGGGTTGAGGTATCTGACTCACTGGGTCGACACAGCGAGCCACGTATCACTGGTTACACCGTTAGCAACACCGTTCAGGTTACTGTTCGTGATATCGACAACCTAAGCCGTGTAGTCGACACCGCATCTACAGCCGGCGGCGACCTGATTCGAATCAACTCGATTCAGTTCACTGTCGACGACTCTTCTGCTTACGGCGAAATAATTCGACAGTACGCAGGCGCCGATGCTCTCGCTAAGGCAGACGTCTACGCCCGGGCGATGGGTGTAACTCTCGGACAGTTGGTTTACTTGTCTGAAATTAGCAGCTCGGTACCAATGTCGTACGGCGCACCCGTGGCAGAGATGGCAGCAATGGACCGTGCTTTCAAATCGACTCCGATTTCTTCGGGTGACATGAGCCTTTCAGTAACTGTTCAGGCAGTATTCGCAATCGGCGGATAAGCGTTCAACTAAAATAATAAAGTGTGGATTCCTCATCAAAAGGATCCACACTTTATTATTTACTTTGTGTTGGGCACTGTCCGCTGTGTTCCGTCAGCACATACAATCTCGATGTCGCCAGCGTTTTTTGGTCATTGGCGAACCGCACTGCATAAGTTTTACCGCAGCAATTACGAAGGAAATCCGCATGGTCCTGAGCGACCGATCGATAAGGGAAGCAGTCGAAGCTGGAACAATTGGCATCGAGCCGTATTCCGACCGCGACGTCCAGCCCGCTAGTGTCGATTTTCATCTTGCAAACACGATATTGGTGTTTCGAAATTCGACCCTCCCTTACATCGATCTCCGCAAAGACGTACCGAATCTGACCGATGAGGTAATAATCAAAGACAACGAGCCTTTCATGCTTCACCCGGGTGAATTCGTTCTGGGCAGCACACTTGAAAAACTGACCCTGCCAAATAATCTCGTTGCTCGAATCGAAGGCAAGAGCTCGTTAGGTCGACTCGGCTTAATGATTCACTCAACAGCCGGATTTATCGATCCGGGATGGTCTGGGACTCTCACGCTCGAACTGGCGAACGTCTCGCGACTGCCGATTACTCTGTACTTTGGAATGCGTATCGGCCAGATTTCGTTCCAGCAGATGACGACGGAAGTAGATCGTCCATATGGATCGAAGGAACTGAGTAGTCGTTACCAGGGCCAAGAATCGCCGACTGCTAGTCGGGCGCATCTCGATTTCGACAGACACATCAAGCGTTCTTAGATTTCACTGAGGCTCAGTCATCGGTACTCCACTCGATAGAACGCTAGATCTCGCCGAACAGGCTATGGGCGGTGTTGCGCCCCGTCCTGCTGTAGCTGCTGTCGTCGTTCAAAACGGTCAAATCATTGGTGAAGGCACGACCGAGCCGCGACCGGGCCGACACGCCGAGCCGACCGCACTTGCAGAAGCCGGCGAACACGCGAAAGGCGCGACTCTCTACTGCTCGCTAGAGCCGCATGCGTTTCAAGGCGTGGCTCCGCCCTGTACCGAAGCGATAATTGCGGCCGGGATTGCCAAGGTTGTGTCACCGCTTGAAGATCCCAATCCAAGCGTTTCTGGAAACGGCTTCCGACAGCTAAAGGCTGCCGGAATCGAGATAGTCCGAGAGGCTACTGATGAGCAGACCAAGCGGGCCAAATTTCTTATCGAAGGCTTTCATCATCATCTGAAAACCCAACGCCCGTTGATCACACTAAAGCTGGCGACGAGCCTCGACGGAAAGATCGCAACTCGAACCGGCGAATCGCAGTGGATAACGAATGAATCTTCGCGTACTCGAGTCCACGAAATGCGAAGACAAACCGATGCGCTGGTGACAGGTATAGGCACGGTGCTAGCTGATAATCCAAGGCTGACCGCACGAAATTCTGACGGCAATCCTACTGGTCGGCCATTGCTTCGAGTAATCGTTGATACACATGGGCGGATGCCTTCTGATGCGCCGCTAATAAACGAACCTGGCAAAATTCTTTGGGTTGTTGGACAAGATGTTGATGCAACATCACCCGCCCCTCATGTATCGATCTTTAAATCCGCTTTGGCTGGCTCGAAAATTGACTTAGCCGCCGTCTTGGACGAACTCGGATCGAGAGGGCTTCACAATATGATGATAGAAGCTGGGGCTGGACTCGCTGGGGCGTTCGTCCAAAGCGGGCTTGTCGACAAGGTAGCTGCGTTCATCGCACCAAAGATCATCGGTGGAAAAGAAGCACTTGGACCAGTAGCGGGACTCGGAATATCAGTAATGAACGATGCTCTCATACTAGAAAACATCACCCACACAGTCATCGACGGCGATATTCTTGTAGAAGGCTTCGTTTCTAAGTCGAGTTGATGTACTCGACGAATTCGATTGAACCAAGCCGGCAGTAGGCAAAATCAGGCAATGTTTTCAGGAATTATCGAAGAAGTAGGAACTGTCGTACGATTCGACGGTGAAACCCTCGTCGTTCGAGCCAATCAAGTGCTCGAAGATCTAAAAATATCCGAGTCGATCATGGTCGCTGGCGCTTGCCTTACCGTCACAGCACTTTCCGAAACCGACTTCACGTTCACGGTCGAAACCGTCCCCGAAACTGTGGTTCGAACCAATTTTGGTGATCTTAAACCCGACAGCAAGGTCAACCTCGAACGATCACTACGTTACGGCGACCGAGTTGGTGGGCATATGGTGCAAGGTCACGTCGATGGCGTTGGAAGGGTTCGCTCTATTATTGAAGATGGGAATTCGAGAGTCTTTGTCATCGAGGCTGCAGAGAATATAATTGAAAACGTCGTTGAGAAAGGTTTCATCACCATTGATGGAACCAGTCTCACAGTGGTCGATCGCAACACCGATAGTTTTAGTATTGCGATAATCCCGTTCACGTTCGATCACACGACAATGAAAGAACGCCCAGTGGGGTCAAAGGTGAACCTCGAAGCCGATGTAACCGCTAAGTACGTTGCGAACCTCATAGCGCCATACCTGAATAATCTTCCCAAGTCGTAATCATCGTTGAATAAGCTTCCACAAAATATGACGATAAATCCGCACATACCCGATTCAGTAGAAACCCGAGCCATCGAGTCGGTTGAACGAGCACTCGAACAGATCAAAAAGGGTGGGATCGTGATCCTCGTCGACGACGAAGACCGCGAGAACGAAGGTGACATGGTGATGGCGGCTCAGGATGCTACACCGCAGAACATCACGGTTATGGCGAACGAGGCGCGAGGACTAATTTGCACTCCGATGATCGGAGATGATCTTGATCGTCTCGGACTTCCAATGCAGGTACAGAACAATACTGCGGAATACGGGACGGCGTTCACGGTAACCGTCGATTCTAAATTCGGGATTACCACCGGTATTTCATCTGCCGACAGGGCGCACACGATTCAGTTGCTTGCCGATCTAGAATCGTCAGCAGCGAACTTTGTGCAGCCGGGCCACGTCTTTCCGCTTCGCTATGAAGAAGGCGGAGTACTCGTCCGAGCAGGTCACACCGAAGGATCTGTTGATCTTGTTCGTTTGGCAGGCAAGCACCCTGCGGCCGTTATCTGCGAAATATTGAATGACGACGGCACGATGGCGCGCCGACCTCAGCTGGAAACAACAGCCGCGAAGCACGACTTCCCTATCGTTTCTATCGCCGACGTTATCGCATATCGCATGAGTCACGAGAAGCTCGTCGAGCGTGGTGCGGAAGCCCGGCTTCCAACTGCTCACGGCGTGTTCAAGGCGATCGCTTACAAGAGCTTTGTTGATCCGTCGGAACACATAGCGCTTTACATGGGCGAGATCGATGACTCTGAGCCGGTTCTCGTGCGAGTTGAGTCGGAATGTCTCACTGGTCACGTTTTTGGCAGCACTCGCTGTGACTGCGGCGACCAAGTGAACATGGCTCTGAAACTGATTGCAGCCGAGGGTCGCGGTGTTCTGGTTTACATGAGGCAAGAAGGTCGAGGAATCGGGCTTTTGAACAAGCTCAAGGCTTACGAGTTTCAAGACCAAGGCCTAGACACGGTCGAAGCAAACTTACGACTCGGATTTCCGATGGACCTGCGTCGATACGGCGTGGGTGCGCAGATTTTGAATGATCTCGGAGTTCGACGGTTCAAGCTGCTTACGAACAATCCCAAAAAGGTCATCGGACTCGAAGGGTTCGGACTTCAGATGGTTGAGCAACTTCCATTGGAAGCACCGATCAACGACGAGAATCGGTTCTACATGCAGACCAAGGTCGACAAAATGGGACATGACCTTGAAGTCGACCCGTCGGATTCGATTGGCAAAAATTCAAGCGATAAGGCTAAAAACTAATGCCGCCTCGTAAGATCGGACAAAACCTTGACGGAAAAGGGCTAGGAATCGCAGTCGTAACTGCTCGATTCAACGATTACATCACCGATCAAATGTCAGCTTTGGTTGTAAACCGACTCGCCGAACTCGATGTCGCTTCAGCCGACATTGTGGTTGTTCAGGCTCCGGGAGCATTTGAACTACCGCTGATGGCCCGAAGACTTACTGAGCGTGGCGATATCGACGCGGTGATCTGCATCGGAGCGGTAATCCGTGGAGACACTGATCATTACGAGTTCGTTGCACGTGCAGCGACCGAAGGCATCGCCCGAGCCGGTGAGGATTCAGGCAAGCCGGTGATTTTCGGCGTGCTGACAACGGACAACCCTGATGATGCCGTCGTTCGGATCGGTCACGCAAGCGGCTACGCAGATGCTGCGGTCGAAATGGCCAACACGCTGCGTCAAATTCAGGAATTGGCTTAACGTCATTTATCGCTTCGTGATTCCCCGGCGTACCTGCTAATCTTCAGGCATGTCTGGCGAGCCAAATACTTCTGATAAAGAACGAGTGATCTTTCACGTTGATCTCGACGCATTCTACGTTGAGGCCGAACGTCAAAACGACCCGTCGTTACTTGGTAAACCTGTCGTAATCGGGGGAATTGGTCCGCGTGGAGTTGTAGCCACAGCCTCATACGAAGCCCGAAAATTTGGAGTTCATTCTGCGATGCCGACCACTGTGGCGCGTCGACTCTGCCCGCAAGCGATCTACATGGGCGGCAATCACGGTTTGTATCGCGGTGTTTCAAAAAAGTTCATAAACATCCTTCGAGAATATTCTCCGAATGTAGTGCCGGTGAGCGTCGACGAGGCGTATCTGGACATGACCGGGACAGAGCGACTTTACGTCGAGCCATTCGATGCTGCTGACCTGATTCGCAAAGCTGTACGGGATGAACTGGGCCTCCCTGCTTCAATAGGTATCGGTCCCAGCAAACTTGTTGCCAAAGTATCGACAGAACACGCCAAGCCAGATGGCATATTTCAAGTTCGTCAGCAAGAAACTGAATCGTTCTTCGCTCCACAGCCAGTTCGCAATCTCCCGGGAATCGGACCAAAAGCCAGCGAAACACTGGCGAAACTCCAGATATCTACCCTAGGACAACTCGCTGCCGCACCGGTGGGACTATTGAGGCGTGCGCTGGGTCCGAACCACGCTGACTACGTGCAACGACGGGCTAGGGGCATCGACAACGCTCCACTGAAAGAACGGGTGAAAGCGAAGTCGATCAGTGCGGAAACTACCTTCGAGACTGATATTTCACGTCGTTCTGAACTCGAAAAGTCACTGAGGAAGCTAAGTGAACGAGTTGGCATGAGGCTGCGGAAATCAGGTCAGCGAGCGAAAAGTGCGAGCATCAAGTTGCGATATGGAGATTTTTCTACGATCACCCGACAACGGACGTTAGCCGCTCCCGGGGATGGTGACCAGTTGATCTACGACACGGCTCAAGCGCTATTGGTCACAGCGATGCGACAGCGGGGTGAAGCCATTCGTTTGCTCGGAGTATCGATTACCGGTCTTGGGGAGCAAGCAGCACAACTGTCACTCCTCGATCTGAATCAGATGTCCGATTCAGATATCAGTGAAGCTCTGGACACAATTCGTGAACGCTTCGGCAATAAGGCGATTAGCCGTGGGTCGGTTTAGTTCGCAATTTCCTTCTAACTGGAACAACTGACTTCCAGAGTACAGCCGAGGTATTTTGGACCGGGGTCGCGTCGGTCTTTCATTAGAAATCAATTGCCGAGCACGCCTGTCCTACCGAATATCCCTCCACTGCGTTATCGCTCCGGTCGGGATATCGATGAAGGCAACCAATCGAGTGGGGCATAGAAGTTAAACCATAACCGCCCCAAGCAAGCATCTTGGAGTGGTTATTCAAGTTCTAAATACACCGAATGCTTACGGATTTGAAAGCAGACCGGCTTCTTTCGCTGCTGCCATCACGATCGGTCTCTGCTCGTCGGTAAGATCCATCACTGGCGGAATCGGTCGACCACAGTCGATGCCAAGACGCTCCGAGAGAATCATCTTGGTCACACTGGCAGGTGCACCAAACATTCGCACTACATTGACGATATTCTTCGCGCCATCTTGCAATCGCTGAGCCGTGGCGAGATCACCACGTTCCCATGCACCGTGCAGCTCGGTGTAGTGCCAAGGTGCAAGTGACAGTGGAGCGTCGACCGTTCCAACCGCGCCCATTGTCAGTGCCGGTAGTGGAATTGCGCCATTACCAGAGAAACATTTGAGTCCCATATCGGCGAACGCTCGGATGTTGCCAAACGTAAAAGCTGAATGTTTGAGACCGATCACTGAAGGCACTTGCTCGACAACTTTTTCCATTAGTTCAGGAGTGAACTCAACCTGAGTTAACTGCGGAAGGTTGTAGACGAAAAACGGCAATCCATCGGCAGCGTCTGCGATCCGTTTGTAGTGGTCGATCGTCATCTGATCGTCACCCTTGAAGAAAAACGGTGGCACACAGCAGATTGCGTCGTTGCCCGAATCTTTGGCTGCTTTGGCGCCCTTTGCGGCGCTTTCGGTGCTGACTGCACCGACGTGCATGATCGAAAGACCTTTGCCTGAAATCGTTTCACCGGCGATACGTGCGGTCGTTTCTCGCTGCTGCTCACTCATCACCGGACCTTCGCCCGTTGAGCCTGCAACCCAGAAACCATCGACTCCGTGAGCCAAATTGTCTTCGAAAATCGCTCGAAGTGCGTCTTCGTTAATTCGACCATCGGTGTGAACGGGGGTTGGATTCGCGGGGAACACACCCTTCCATTCAAAACTTTTGCTAGATGCCTTCGCCCGTTCATAAGCCGTTGCGATCGTCGCCATTCAGAAACCTCCAGAGGATTTTTCTCTTTTACGTGAAGGCGACAGTCTAGCGGTTATTGCATCGAAGATGTTGGCGTGGTGTTCGTTGAGTTACCTATCGCACAAGCTTGGTAATAATCGAAATAGCATGAAGTTCGACAAAGATCAGGAGAATCGCAGAAATTTGGGTTGCTTTTATTAGGCACAACAGAATCGTCTTGCTACTATTGAATGCTGTTCGCAGATGCCGATTCGTCTAGCGGTAAGACACCAGACTCTGAATCTGGTAACCCAGGTTCGATCCCTGGATCGGCAGCCAACGTGGCCCCATCGTCTAGTGGCCCAGGACACGGCCCTCTCAAGGCTGAAACAGGGGTTCAAATCCCCTTGGGGCTACCATCAAGTAGCAATTCCAAGCGGCTAGTACATGTACTAGCCGCTTTTTGTTATCTACAGGTTCTGCAATTGGCGCACAATTGCAGTCACTTGGTTCATAGGACTGACTTCGACGATTCACTTCTCCATTTAACGAGCACGATTTGGTTCGTGGTTTTTTGCTGCGCAACAGGTGTACATTTTCGGCGTACAACAACCAACAGTTGGAGAATGAGTCCATGGCATCCGATAACACGCGAAAACAGCCCTTGAGACCGGTCATGGCTCTAAGGCCGCCAAACGACATTATGTTCGAGGAGTCGTTCTGGGACGAGCTTGCCGATGCCGGCATAAAAGAGATCGCACTGCAGTGGCTCTGCCTACTCGACGACCGAGCACCCGATGACGCAGGCAACGTCTATCCTCAGCCAGAAGACGGCCACCCGCGTGGCCTTGCGGCAATGGGTGGTGAACGAGTGAACCGCGTTCCAACTGCAGCGTTTAACCCAACACCTGAATATTACGAGGGCCTGTCATGGCAACCGCCTACGATGCCGGATCATCTTGCGGGTCAGTCTGAGAAGTTAGCGGCGGCGCTAGACATGGGCCGCTCGAAGGGCTTCACGATCTACGCGGTAGACGACAAAGGTTATTTTCTCCAAGGTGGGTTCGGATCAGGAAAGCTCGATCTATCCAAGCGCACTGCGAGTTTCACCGACCCGAGCATGCCAGCAATGACTGTGGCTCGCGCAAGAGACACGGCTAAACACTTTCCACAGGTCACAGGTCTGTTAATCGATGGCCCTGACTTCAAGTGGGAGATTCAACCGGGACACCGTGATGACCTGTGGCTCGAGCCAATCGATACTCCAGAAAATCGTGCATTCTCTTCTAGCAACGGAATGGATTTCCAAAAGGTTCTAGCCGGACGCGAACACTTCAAAGAATTCCTGCATGGGTTCAATTCAGACTATGCTCGGAAGTTCATTACAAAGGCCCCGGGCGCACTGGCGAGTCACGAATGGTGGCGGGATCATCCCAAGTTCACCGAGTGGTATTCGTTCAAGCAAGCCGCGGTTGAATGGAGCGTGAGCAGTTCGTACCGTGGAGTGAAAGAGCACCTTCCTGACTTGCAGGTAGGCAACTCATCACGATTGCCGTTCGCCGAGCCGTTGACGGGGCACAACACGACTAGTAAGCAGCAATACATCGATTTCCAACAGCCAAAACAATATTGGTGGTCGGGCGGCGTTGCCGGATTCCGAGGAACCATCGTGAACTGGGTCGACACGCTCGTGGATTGGAATGACGACCTGGATCACGACTTGGCTTCGGAGTTGTTCGGAACTATGTTCGACTATCCACTGACCGCCTCGTATCCAATCAGTGACTACAACGGTGAAGCGACTGACGAGTGGTTCACCACGGCGGTTCGTGATCAGACGGCGAAGATGCTCGCCAATAGCGGTGGGCAAAAGCGCTATATGCCGTGGGTTGGTCTCGAGCATTTCGGATCAAACTGGCTGACGGCAAGCGAGCTCGATCGCTTGCTGGAAGAGATGCAATCACAGGGTGCAACCCGTTATTGCTTCTTCATCTATAACTCGATTAAGCCCGAAATTTGGGCCGTGATTCGGAAGTACAGCACCGAGTAATTCACTGAAATTGTCAGCTAGGCGCTGCGGTGGATTAATCACTATGTTTGCGTGACGTCAGTTTGAATGTCATTATGACGTCATGGAACTGACAACATACATAGAATCACTCAAAAGTAGCCTTCAGACGACCGCGGCTCCGGCTGGAAAAGACGTTGCGGATGCAGCGGCGCTTCTTGCGCAGGCGATCGAACCAGCGGCACGCCTTTGCCCGTTGGAAGCATTGTCAAGAGCCGCGGATGAGATCACGCTTCATCTACACAACACAACGGTTGAGGCGAGGCTGCACGGACAAGAAGTTGATTTTGTCGTGAGTGAGCTGGACGCCATCGAAGCCAAAGAAGCACAACAGCATCCGTGGATTCGCAATCAAATGACGATGTCGCTCGGATCACTCTCCGGTTGCCGGAACATCTCAAAGACTCTGTCGAGCAAGCAGCCAAATCCGAGAACCTTTCCGTGAACGGATGGCTTGTTGGAGCAATCGCGTCAGCAGTCGTTGACGGAAGCGATTTTGGAGTTCATTCCCGGTATGGCAAACGTAATCGCAATTATCGAGGTTTCGCATGATCATGAGATTTTTGTCGATCCGCTCTGAACGTGCTCAATCCACTTGAAGGGCACATCTAATGCATGAATTTGATCGCACTACTCCACTTTCTATAAAAATTTCTCTTCCAAGTGGATCGGTAGACGTGGTCGCTGAAGAACGTGACACCGTCAACGTATCTGTAATCCCGCTCGGAAACAGCCGACAGGATCGTAAAGCCGCAGAAGCGACTTCGGTAGTACTCAGCGGAGACGAACTCACGATCGAGCCCCCAAAGGGCAACAGCTACTTGAGAAGTAGCGTCCAGCTCAAGATCGAAGTGCTTACGCCTATCGATAGTGACATACGCATTGGCGTTGCCTCTGCCACTGTGAAATGCACCGGTCGGTATCAGAACGCTATAGTGAACTCTACATCCGGCAATTTCGATGTATCAGACGCAACTGGTGATGTGAGAATCCAGACCGCCAGTGCAGATGGGCGGATAGCCGATGTTGGTGGTCAACTGCGTCTAAAATCTGCTTCCGGTGACTTTTCAGCCGGAGTCGTCAAAGGCTCGGCAAGACTCCGAACCGCCAGCGGTGACATCGTGTTAGCCGAGGCGCACTCCGACGTTCAGTCAAAGTCTGCGTCGGGTAATCTAAAAATTGGTGTAGCGCATCGTGGAGCGATAACTGCCAAAAGCGCTTCAGGAAAAGTTACCGTTGGTGTTGTTCCAAACACGGGAGTTTGGCTCGACTTGGATTCGAAATCAGGAAGCGTTTTAAGCAATCTCGATAGTTCAGGCGACCAATCGGAATCAGCCGACCTAACGATTCAGGTTCGCACGATGAGCGGCGACATCGATATTGTTCGAACTAGGGAAAATGCTGCTGTTTAGGTCTAACTAACCGCCGGTCGTTTATCGGACCACGGCCGAGCTTCCTCTAGGGCGGCTGAGGCGGCGAGAACGCTGACTTCGTCTTTCATGTCGCCGACGATCTGTATACCGATTGGTAGTCCATCTGAAGAGAAGCCAGCCGGTGCTGAGGCTCCTGGATTACCGGTCATATTGAACAGATAGGTGAACGGCGTGAAGCCCCAGAGCCGGTGAGGAACCTGCTTACCGCCAATAACATCGGGCTCATCACCGATATCAAATGCTGGGACCGCCAACGACGGTGAAAGCAGTAGATCGTATTTGCCGAAGTAGTCGTTGACGTACTTGCGGTAGGCACCGATGTTGCTGAAGATATTCCACATACGCTCGGCTGAGAGCGTGTCCGCACGATCCATGTACTCACCGAAATAGTTGGTCATATCTTCACGGTGATTGTCGAAATCTTCCCGTGCTGCATCAAGACCTTTAATCGTGAAGTAGTCGAAGAACGTCCAGAAAACATCTTCGTAATCAGCCGGATTGAAATCGATAGTTTCGACAATGGCGCCCGCATCTTCGAACGTCTTAGCCGCGCTTTCAGCGACTCGTATGACTTCTGGATCGACTGGATTACCGCCCATGTCAGGCGTCCAGCCGATCTTCATTCCCGTGACGCCTTTTGTTAGAGCACCAACGTAATCGGGCACGTCGTCAGTGATCGTATCGTACTCACTCCGCGGGTCGTATCCAGATAAGATAGCAAGTGTTTCAGCGGCGTCCCGCACGGTGCGAGTAAGCGGGCCTGAAGTGGCGTTGTTCATGATGTTGTGACCAGCGTTCCGAGTCGGACTCGCCGCACGCGCCACTCTGCCCTGCGTCGCTTTTATTCCGTAAACACCAGCGAACGCAGCTGGAATTCTTATAGAACCTCCACCGTCGCCACCGGGCGCAAAGCTCGTTAGACCCGATGCAACGGCCGCCGATGCGCCACCTGAGGACCCGCCGGGTGTTTTGTCAGGATTCCACGGATTTCGAGCTGGCGGACCTAGTCGATTTTCGGTCGTGCCAGAGAATCCGTTTTCAGGAGTATTCGTCTTCCCGGTAATGATTCCGCCAGCTGCTTTTACTCGTGACAGTGGGATCGAATCGAATTTGGCAATGTTGTCTTTGTAAGTGAGCGAACCGTGCGTCCATACGACGCCCTTCATCGGCTCGGTGTCCTTATATGGAACGGGAATACCGTGAAGCGGACCAAGCTCATCGCCGCACATTACTGCGGCTTCAGCTCTCCTAGCGGCGTCCATTGCCATGTCGGAGATTCGAGTGATGAATATGCCGAGCTTAGGATCGAGTTCGTCGGCGCGATTGAGATGAGATTCTATGAGTTCAACCGGCGAAATCTCTTTAGAACCGATCATTTCTCGAAGCTTGTAGGTTGGCGTGAATCCGAGTTCTCGATCTGAGGTCATGGCTTTCTATTGGCCCTTCATTACTTCGATAAACAGTTCTGTCGGCTCTGCAGACGGCGTTTCGGTTTCGATAGTTCCCCGTGCGTCAAGGTTTACCGCAAATCGGCTCATGTGGGCGCAGTCCGGAGTTTCGATCAGGGTTGCGAAGTCGTATCGACCCAACCGAGTGTTTTGCGACACAACGCAGCAGTCTTGCTCTTCTATTTCCGGATTCATCTGCATTATGCGATCAGGATCATGCTTAATCCGATCACGTCCGCGTTCGGTCAATTTTGGCTCCATGTTAGGCGTTAGTTTCTGACAATGAGCTTAGAGAATATTGTTTTAGTTGTGCGAATACCGGAGGCAGACGGTCTACTCCATTTTCGACCCAACGAATCGTGATAGAGCTCGAGCTGTAGGATCGGTTCGAACGTTCACGATGGCGGCCACTCCCGAAGCGAAAGCACGCTCGAACGCTGGCTTAAGATCTTTAGGATCTTCGACCAACTCGCCATGCCCGCCAAGTGCCTCGGCGACTTTGTCGAATCGAGTGAATCCAAGTTCACGCCCCGGCTTGCGAATCCCTTCGACTCGAGCTGTCCAGCCTTCGTTGTTCGACACGACGATGACGACCGGCAGGTTGTGTCGAACTGCGGTGTCGAAATCTTGAATGTTCATTCCCAGTGAGCCGTCACCGTGAAGGGCAACGACCTGCTTGTCTGGCTTGGCAATCTTGGCACCGAGTGCATAGGGAAGGCCGACACCCATGCAGCCTGAAGGTCCCGAATTTAGACGGTGCCCGGGAACGTAGGTTGGCATTGACTGACGTCCGAAATGAAGAATCTCGTTTCCGTCTACAGCCAAAATCGAATCTCGGTCCATCACTTCACGCAGTTCTTTGCAGAGTCGGAGTGGATGAATTGGTTGTTGGTCAGAATTCTCGAGAGGAGCGACACGCTCTCGGCGTGAAATATCGGCTTCACGAAGTTTGTCGATCCACTTGGAATTTGCCTTCGTTGCGAATCCGATGCGGTCAGCTTCGTCGACGAGTTGCCGAAGAACAGCCTTGGCGTCGCCTTCGATTCCAACATCAACCGAGCGGTTGTGACCGAGTTCGGCTCCATGAATATCGATCTGGATGATCTTCGACTGGGATGCAATGCGCTGGCCAAACGTCATCATCCAGTTCATTCGGGTTCCAACGACGAGAACTACGTCTGCCCCTCTGAATGCCCCTGAACGTGCGGCAGGGAATGACATTTCGTGGTCGTCGGGTAGTAGACCACGTGACATTGGCGACGTGTAGAACGGGATGCCCATGCGTTCGACCAGCAGTCGAAGCTCGTCATACGCCTGTGACCACCAGACTCCTCCCCCAGCAAACACCATCGGGCTGCTTGCTTCAGAAAGCATTTTCACAGCTCGCTTGATTAATCCGGGATCACCAGCAGGTCGAGCTCGCCCCGATGCTCGTGTCGGTATAACTGCGTCTGATTCTTCGACCTTCCCATAAAGAACATCTTCATTACAGTCGATGTACACAGGACCTGGACGACCGGTTGTGGCGAGGCGGAAAGCGGTTGAAATATGCTCGGGGTAGCGTGCCGGATCGGTCGGTCGCATCACAGCTTTAGATATCGGTTCGAAAATTCCAACTTGGTCGACCTCTTGGAAGCCGTCGCGCCCAAAGTCTTCGATAGGTCCTGCGCCGCCGAGAGTAATCATCGGTGCGCCGTCGACCCATGCCGTGTACTGACCTGTCAGGAGGTTTAGCGTGCCGGGTCCGGATGCGGCAGTGGTCACACCGGGTTTACCGGTGACCCGGGCGTATCCGTGGGCAGCCATCGACGCGGCCTGTTCGTGTCGGAAGTCAATCGCCTTGATTCCAAGGTCCTCGGAATTGTTGATGATCTCGTAGTTGGGTCCGCCCATCAAATAGAAGAGGTGTTCAACACCTTCTTCTTTCAGCGTGCGAGCCAGTAGGTAGCTACCATCTACTTCCATATTGTTCTCAATAACTCCGCTTTTATTAACGATCCAACCGAGTTGGATTTTATTTTGGATTCAGAATACGCTCGTCGGCGGGCTTCGTTATGGGATTTTAGCGATTGAGTCGAGACGACTTTAGCCTATCGCCCTCTTCCAATGGTAATTCGGCAAGCCGGGCGAGCACGCCTTTCGGTGATGTACCAGCGAGCGTTGCAGCCTCGGCGATCAAGATCGCGCCGCCAACAAAATCGTCCTGCGAGATAAATTCTGGTTCGACTCCGGATTCGCCTCGATTGTGCCAAGCGCCGAGTGGAAATGCCGTGCCCGTGACCTTGTAGCCGAATGCCTTGAATGCAGATGCTTCGCAGCCGCCTGCGCTCATTAGCTGTCGCTGTATCTTGAAATTGGGATTCGCAGATTTGATTTTGTGAACTGCCTGACTCAGATACGCCTCCGCTTCGTAGTCGAACGTCGCTGCTCGGTCACCAGTGCGGATCACGACGCCTTCGCCAATTTCTGCACCGGGAAGAACTGAGCTTGTTTCGACGGAAACGACGATTGTGTTCTTAGGCAGAAATTCGTTCTCGGCCGCCAAACGTGCTCCAACTAACCCGGTTTCCTCGGCACGAGTGAATAGGCCGAAAACGTTTCCGGCGGTTGGCGTATCTATAATCGATTCGAGGGCGGCGAGGATTGCTGCGCAGCCCGCCAGATCGTCGGCAGCGCGCATCTTGATCAGATCGTCTTCTAACGAAAAATCAGGCAAATCAAAAACTACCGGACGCGGAAGATCGCCAAGTTTGATTTTTTCATCGCATACTTCCGCATATACGGTATCGGTACCGAGCCACCCAGTGGCTTCACGAGATTTTGGAAAATCACCTTCAGCCGGTTCTGATCCAATGATGGTAGATTCGATGCGTTCGTCATTCTCCCCTATAACCAAAACCTTAGTTCCCTCACAGCCAGCTGCAATCCCAACTCCACCGAGAGTTTTGAGGGTCAACTTTGAGCCATTTTGAGCTACGACTTCGTAGCCTGGATGATCGGTGTGAGCGACGAAAGCAATTCCGGGCAGTGTCGGATCGTCGCCATGTTTCGTGGCGAGAACATTGCCCCATTCATCCACCGACACCTCGAGACCACTTTTACTGGCGCGGTTGTACAGATAGTCAGCAGGCCCGTCTTCCCAATAAGAAGTAGCGGTGAACTCGCCGAGTTCTGACAGAATTTCAATTGCGGCAGATTCGATCCACCTAGTGTTGGAAATAGTTCCAGAGTTAGATCCGTTGGTCATAAAACTTTAATCAGAGAACGATGAAGGGTTGTTGAATCAGAATTTTGTTGCGAAAAGCATACGCGTTGAAACGGTCTCAAGCGTCACACTAACCATCGTTCAGGTTCTACAATGCCCCAGATCGCAATAACCGACCAATCGTAAGTTCTGAAACGAGATCGAATCATTATGCCTGAGGTGCTCGTATTTTCTGGCTCTGCCCTGCCCTTGCTAGACATGGCGAATGAGATGAAACCAGGTAACTGGAATCTACACGTGCGCACTGGTAAATCAACAGATGAAGAGGTTGCGGAAGCAGCTGAGATCGCAGATTTCATTCTGGTGTTTGGTCACGGTGTGTCTGACAAAACTCTTCGACTCGCAAACAAAACCAAGCTCGTTCAACTTTGCTCTGCAGGTTTCGACGGGGTAAATCTCGGACTCGCCGGCGAGATGGGAATTCCCGTCGCTAACAACGGTGGTGCCAACGCAATTCCCGTTGCCGAGTTTGCAATTACGCTGGCGTTGTCGACGATTCGTCACCTGACAGTGTCCAATGATGACACCCGAGCCGGAGACTGGATGCGGCCTGAGGTGGACGGCCGCGATTCTCATGAACTATTCGGGGCAACGGTCGGAATCGTGGGCGCAGGTCGTATCGGCAGCAACGTCGCGGGAATGCTGCGGGGATTCGAAACGACAACGCTCTATACAGACAAGGTTCGAAGTGAGAAGGCAGAGAGGTACGGAGCAACAAGGGTCGAACTCGACGAGCTACTTGAGCGATCGGACATCGTCACGCTTCACACTCCTTTGGATAACAGCACTCGTGCTTTGATCAGTGAGCGTGAGCTCAATCTGATGAAGAAGACTGCAGTTCTCATCAACACGTGTCGAGGTCCAGTTGTAGACGAAGTAGCACTGCAACACGCGCTCGAGGACGGCGAAATATGGGGTGCAGGACTGGACGTGTTCGAGCAAGAACCGGTCGATCCAAGCAATCCTTTACTCAAGGAGGATAAGGTTGTCGTTGCTCCGCATATAGCAGGCAAGAGTTACGAAAGTTATCCTAGAAGAGTACGATTTGCCTTCGACAATATGAAACGAGTTTGGGATGGCGGAACCGCGCAAAGCATAGTCAAGCCCGAATAACTAGTTATTGATTCAACCAACAAGGAAAACGAGAACATACACAGACCTATGAGTCCAGACGCAAAAGATATTCGAATCCTATTTCTAGGTCCCAAAAACCTACGCAATGGCACCGCAGCCGACTTTCCACACCAGAGCAAAGCCGCCGCAGAGATAGGCGCAGAGTTTGTGGTGTACGACGGTGATAGCGATGGAGAGCTAATCGAGGCTCTAAAAGACGCCGACGTGGCGATAGCCGCCGGTCACGGTGTTTCGCCCGATCTGTTCGTTAACATGGGCAACAACGGTCGCTGTAAGGGACTCGTTTCGTTCGGGCACGGTTATGACAGCATGGATCTTGGCGCCGCCGTGGAAAACGGTGTGATCCTCGCCAACACTGCTTCGTTCGGAACTGAAGAAGTTAGTAACCAGACGATGATGCACTTCCTAGTTTGCTCCCGAAAATTCGTCCTTCATGACAAACTGGTAAAGGGCGGAACGTGGACTCGAGAGCATCTCGCTCCTATGGGTCACATCGCTGGCCAAACCTTCGGCATCATCGGACTTGGTGACATAGGTCGAACCGTTGCTCGGAAAGCACGAGCGTTTGGAATGAACGTCATCGCCTACGATCCGTTCGTATCTTCCTGGGATGCTAAAGAGTACGGGGCTGAGATCGTTGGCACTCCTCAGGAAATCGCCAAGCGATCAGACTACATTTCACCGCACACATACCTGACTCCAGAGACCCGTCACATGGTCAACTCAGAGTTTTTCGACTTGATGAAGCCCACTGCGTACCTCATCAACTGCTCTCGTGGCCCTGTAGTCGATGAGAAGGCGTTGATTGAAGCATTGCAACAAGGCAAGATCGCCGGTGCGGGTCTAGACGTTTTCGAGCAGGAACCAGTCGACCCGCTCAACCCTCTCCTGAAGATGGACAACGTATCTGTAACCAACCACTACGCCTCCTACAGCGAAGTAGCGTGGAACCGAGCGAATACGCAGCTTGGTGAAGAGGCGATGCGAATCGCACTGGATTACTGGCCAATGTCGCTAATCAACCCAGACGTTCGCAGCACAGTAAAGCCACGCAACTGGGCAGTTAGCTGGGAGGTCATGCTCGCCGAACAGGATAAGTAACGAACGTCTTTCACACGTTTTTTTTGGGCTGGAACATAAAGTAGTGGCCCAACTGATCTAATTTTTTGGAGTACTAAAAATGGCGAAGCAAAGAGTTGTCGTACTTGGGCCGGCTAGTAACGATCCACTACACCACGAGCGAGCCGAAATGGCCGATCTCGATGTAGAATTCGTTCAGGAGTCACCACAGTCTGAAGGCGAAGCGATCGAAGCAGTTCGAGGTGCCGACGCAATCATGATGCGCGGTGGCTGGGGTACGGAGCAGGTGATTCGAGCGGCGGACTCAGCGAAGGTTTTGGCCGTTTATTCGCATGGCTTCAACCACATCGACGTAGATGCTGCAACCGATATGGGCATCATCGTGACGAACGGTGCCGGTATGTGTGCTGAAGAGGTTTCTAACCAGGCAGTAACGATGACACTCGCTCTCAACCGCAACACAGTGCAATCGACTCTCCAATTGCGAGAAGGCCGATGGGGTGCTGCCGAATTTGGACCGATCGAACCAATCGATGAGCAGACTCTAGGAATCGTCGGCTTCGGAAATATCGGACGACAGGTTGCACGAAAGCTTGGCCAAGGATGGCGCATGGATACTATCGTTTACGATCCATATGTGCAGCCTTGGATCATTAGCGAATATGGCGTGGAGCAGGTCTTCGAACTTAACGAATTGTTTGAACGATCGGACTACGTCGTCGTCGTAGTTCCACTGAACGCAGAAACGTTCCACATGATCGGTAAAGAACAGTTCGATCTCATGAAGGAATCTGCGTACTACATCAATGTTTGCCGTGGTTCTGTGAACGACGAGCCAGCCTTGATCGAAGCTCTGCAACAGGGAAAGATTCGTGGTGCTGGTTTGGACGTGTTCGAACAAGAGCCAGTAGACCCCAACAATCCATTATTGCAAATGAATAATGTGATTACCGCGCCGCACTTAGCGGGTGCTTCAACTCGTTCGGCATGGCTGGCTCGTCAACGAGCATCGCAACAAGTAGCAGCGGTTCTTCGGGGCGAATGGCCTAGTGCTGGTCAAAACCCTGAAGTCACTTCGAAGCTAGACGAGAAAAAACGAATGCCTGGAGCGGCAGGCATAATCAACGGACTCGGTGACTAGGTTCTATCAATAATCGAACTATTGAGTCGGCGGAGCCAAAACTCCGCCGACTTTGTTTAAGAAGATCAATGAGCAACAAACTCCGCATAGCAACCCTCGGCATTCACCACGAGACGAACACGTTCGCAAGTAATACCACGACCATGGATAGCTTCAAGGTTTCGGGAATGCAGACTTATGCAGTGCAGCGGGGTCGTCAGTATTACGACATGCACGAGATGACGCAAACTTCAATGGCTGGGTTCATTCAAGCTTCCAAGAAGCTAGATTTCGAATTGGTTCCGTTGATATTCGCGGCTACAGACCCAGGTGGAACAATTAGCAAAGAAGTTTTCGACACGCTCGGCGGAGAGGCTCTCGACATGCTTCGTGAGCAGGGTCCGTTCGATGGGGTTCTGTTGAATCAGATGGGAGCCGCCGTATCCGAGGAATTTCCGGATATGGATGGCGAGTTGGCTAGACGGGTACGCGAAATTGTCGGGCCTGATGTCCCGGTCGCAATGACTCTTGATCTTCACGCCAACGTTTCGCAACAAATGGCCGATCAGACAGACGCGTTGGTCATCTATAAAACAAACCCACACACCGACGCTGTACCGCGAGCGCACGATGCCTGTGATCTTGTTGTCCGGATGGCACGCGAAAACTGGCGACCTGCAAAATGGCTCGAGATGCCTCCAATGGTCGTTGGGATTTTCCAACACGACACGCGTGACATGCCTATGAAAGCCGTCATCGACGATCTCGAAACCGTGCTCGCACAGTCGGGAATCATTGGCGGTTCAATTGGTGAAGGGTATCCATGGTCGGATGTCCATGAGAACGGACTCGCCTGCTACGTGCTCCATGAGATTTCGATTGACGAGGCAAAGAAGGCAGCCCGTTGGATCGCTGATCGTGCGTGGTCGAATCGAAAAGAGCTATACGAACCGGTCGGGCCAACCGCATCGGACGCCGTTGCATATGCGTTGAAACAGGCGGTAGCGAAACCAGAAGATTCAGGTCCTATCGTGTTGCTTGATGTTGGAGACAACATCGGAGCCGGCAGCTCAGGCGACAGCACTTTTCTGCTTGCTGAAGCAGTGAAACAGGGTGCGACGTCTTGGCTTCAGACGATACGTGACACGGAGGCGATAGCCACATGCTTGGAAGCAGAGATCGGCAGTAACGTAACCGTCGAAGTTGGTGGCAAGGCTGACTCACTCCACGGAAACCCAGTCAGGTTAACCGGGCGGGTTACTCGTATTTCAGACGGCCGATTCGAAGACAACGGAACCGTTCACGCCGGTTGGCGATTTTTTGATGGTGGCACGACGGTTGTGATCGAATCGGAAGAGGGCCCGACGGTTGCATTGGTGACAACCAGAGTCGGCAACATGAGCCGGGAGCAGTTCTATTCTCTCGGCTATCGACCTGACGACTTCGACATTGTCGTCGCCAAGGGCGTTGTGTCACCTCGACCTGCGTATCAGCCAATCGCTAGTGAAATAGTCACCGTAAACACGCCCGGAGCGACTTCTGCTGACATGTCGACATTCGACTACAAACGAGTGCGAAAGTCGCTATATCCATTGGACTTAGAAGCTACGTACTTGCACAGCGACTAGCGAGTTCCGTGTAAGCGACCTCACCCACCACCGAAGGTCTCTCCACTTCGCTTTGCTTCGGTCGAGATGATTGGGATATTCACTCCCATAATGCAGAATTACTTGCCGTTTTCGACGATGTCTGACACTGGGTCCCAACCGCTCAACCATGGCTCATTACTAGCGTATTCGAAGAGCGTTCGAACCTCATCGTCAGACAAGTTGGTTCGCCAATTGATCTTCCGCGCGCCCTTGTCTTCGATGGTCAGATGAATAGCGTCATCGATTTCGATCCGGTACTCAGTACCCCTGTATAGATGTTCGGCTTTATCTTTATTAATACCGAGTTCGCGAACTGAAAAGGTGTGCTTCGTTTCATGATCCCATGCGAGTCGACACCGGTGGAGGTCCATCTGAAAATCGCTGGCTTTGTACCACGTTTCCATGTCAGAACGGCCGAAAATGTACGGCAACCGGTGATCCGGATCTGGCAGAAGCCATTCATCCCGGCTGAGGCTGAGTTTCAGACCGGTCACGGCATCTCCTGTGTGTCGCAAGCTAAGTTGCTTGACTATCCCACCTTCGAAGTGCGTAACGTCGATTGAGTTCTCGCCGAGTCCCCACTCTTGTGCTCGCCACACCCCTGACGCAATACCGTCCTTGAGGATAATTTTGTGGTCGAGGAATCGAAATTCGTCATCTTCTTCGACGCGGCGAATGTCGAATGAACCGGTGAGTTCTCTTCCGAATTTCGTATTTCGATTCGGGATCGTTGCGCGATCGTAGTAGGTATCTAACAGAGCTTCAACGGACATAATTTTTCACTGACTCGAATTTATCGATGTTGGGTAACTGAATGGTCGATAATAAAATGACCCGAGAAAGTTTACCCGCGACTTCCCTCTCATAGTTGTACGGTCGCTGGGGTCAGATCAGATTACAATACCAATCCTGTCCTTGCTTGAACAGGTCGACTACTTCGTTACGTTGTGCATCCGTATAGAAGCGTCCTTTGGTTTTAACCCAGTTGATTCCTTCACCGATTTGATTGCTATAGAACTTCGCTGATTCGACGCTGGCTTCAGATTGGACTCCGGTGCCTCTTAGGTACACCGGACTTGTGTGCGCCCAGATCGGTTGATTAAACGAATCTCTAGTACCTGAGCCCAGTCGGGCTCCTATCCAACCATCCGATTCCACAACCAAGTCGACTTCGACGTGACCTGTATTCACACCTTCGGGGAAATCGCGACGCGCAACCACTTTTCCGTTGAGTACGATCTCGACTCTTTCAACTGCATGATGTGAATTCCAATTGGCGCGAACCGGAATGCGTGTGCCCTTCTCGACTTGGATCGTCTCACCCGGCTCTTGACCGGCAACCGATAAAAACAACGCGGGGCCGTTGGTGATAAAAGTTCGACCGGACCGAATGCCGTCAAGCCACGATTCGTAGGCGAATCCGCCGTTAGTTTGCGAATAAACGCGATTGGCAGAACTAACGAACCAGTCAGAGCCGGTCGAAACCGGCATTTTTATTCCGGTATTAAGCATGTGGTACCAGTAGAGATATTCAATATCGGTCCAGAACGGATCGAACAGATTCATGGCGTGTACCTTGCCGAGAGCTGCCGCAACTGGAGCCTCCATACCTTGCCCGTTGTGACACCAGATAACGAGTCCATCTTGATCGTTCGCTTGATCGCATGCGTAGGTAAGCGGTGGGTAGTCGGGATCAAACTGATCGATTATTAGGCCGCGGCTGATTGGATCGACCTGATTGCGAATGTTGAGCAACATCACGTGGCCATAACCGATTTTGAATGGATCGGATGGATCGTGATTGTGGCGAGTTTCTTCGCCGCTCTGAACGTGGTGGTGCGTGTCGGTGTATTCGGTGAGAACTCCCGGTGGGTACTTGTTGGTCGCGTAGTCGAGATCCCATCGCTTGAGGATCGATACGGCGGTCATTCGCAGGTCTTCGACTCGGGAGTCGTACGCCAACCGCCGGTCGGGGTTCGTTTCTTTTTCGTCGTAGTGGATGTGCGTATTTCCGGGGTGCCAGCCGCGATCAGGAAGATCGGACCATCGTTCTAACTGGATATCGACCGACGAATCGGAAGAACCATCGACTTCGATTGTTCCTTCCCAAGGCGTGAATTCCGTTCCACGCTCGACAAGCACTCGGTGGTACCCATGAGTAGTATCGAGACTGAACTGACCGTTGCTATAAAAGAACGGTTCGCCCGAGCCAACTTTCCACATTGCGTCGGCGGGCGCTACGTTCTCGCCATTCGGAGCGAGGACTTGCACTCGTGCCTGAACGATTTCGCTTGTAGCAGCGTCTCTAATTTCGCCAGTTATCTTGGGCATGATATTCCTTATTGGACTCGGCAACGTCGACGCTATCGACTCTAGTTGTCGTACTTACGATGCTCTTTGAGCCTTCGTCGGTCCGTGATCGTGCTACGTTAGCCGCAGCGCGCATATTCAGCAATAAGCTCAGAAGCTGCCAATCGGCGTCTGATTCGGAGAAATTAACAATGGGAACTGATTACGAAGGCGTAGTCGCCGCGATCGAAGATGTAGTCGAAGGTCCGATACCACCTCGGGTCGATGCATCGTTTGGACCAGGGATGATGCACATCGAGATCGACGATATCGTGATGCAGATGGGTCCGCCACCGTGGTCGAAGTTGTTGATCGAGGATGAGCGAAACCGAGGAACGCTGATTGCTTCAGCACCGGGTCACGGCAATCACGCTCACTGGCACAGCAATTTCGACGAATGGTGGTTCGTGATGGCGGGCAAGCTTCGATGGGAGTTGACCGGTGGGAAGATTATCAACGCTCAAAAAGGCGATATCGTCTGGATTCCTCGTGGCACGGTTCACCACATCGTAACTGAAGGCGACGAGATGAGTTTGCGATTCGCAGTTGCCATGCCGCCTGCTGTTCACATCTGGCAAGAAGAGTGCGAGAACTGTGATAAGACATGGGACAAGCGATCGGCTAGCGACTAGGCGCCGGCGGCTCGGGCGATGACCACGCCTATGCCGGCGATCAGGCAGTAGCCAATAAACGGTCGGAGTGATCCGTTCTTTAGCAACTTAATGAATCCGGCTATCACGAAATAGGCAGTGATAGCCGAGATTCCCGCTCCCAAAATCGCTGCGCCAAGATTAATATCGTCAGTCGAATCAAATGCGTCCTTCACAACAAGTACGCCTGCGCCAGCAATGGCGGGAGTTGCCAGTAACATCGAAAATCGTGCAGCTGATTCTCTAGTCAGTCCAATCGCCATTCCGGCGACCATCGTGACGCCTGAACGAGAAATTCCAGGGAAGGCAGCAAGAACCTGAATCAAACCAATGGTGAAGCCCTGTTGGACCTTGAGGGATTCAATCCTGATCGTCCTTTTATGGACGTACTTACCGAATAACTCACCGATAATTAGAGCCCCCGCGGTCGCTATAAGCAACCAGCCGACTGCTGTCGGATTTCGAAAATAATTTTCAAGTGAATCTTTCATGAACGGGGCGATTACAACTAGCGGAACTGTCCCCGCAACGATCAATGCAGCCAGTGTTCTCGCTCGAACAGTGCCATACGAATCATCGATTTCAAC
>CAJQSP010000035.1 GCA_905614375.1 uncultured Dehalococcoidales bacterium
AAACAATGGCTGCTGGAATATGTGGATGCATGGGTTCAGCGTGCCAAGGAGAACAACGACATTCTCCCAAGCAATATTGGGTTGGATGGCACAATAGGCGGCGAGTGCGACGGCAAGTGGTATGGAGGCTGCTACGGCTGGGGATTCACTGTGGTAGTGCCACAGACCGGGGAGTTGTCGGACCGGAATGCGCTGTACCGGGGAATTGCCGGATTTGGGAACGCACTATTGATGACGGGAGATCGGTCTTACATAGATGTGTGGAGGAAGATGCTCGAGTCCGTTAACGGAAATTCAAAATATGAGGACGGTAAAACGCTGTATCCGCACATGTATGGGGATGATGGCTGGTACGGATTCGACGAACTTCCGTACAGTTGGGGTGCTCTGGACACGTTCTACTGGTCGATGGATGCAGCCGACCGTAAATATGTACCAAATTCGGAGTGGTTGGAGTTTCTCGACGGTAACTCGGCAGAATTCCCTGTATCGGCAATGGAAGACGAGTTCGGTTCGATCCGCCAGAAGATGAAAGGTGTTGAAGAAGACACGAGTTCGCCTGATACGCGACTGTCAGACAACACGCTACAGTTCAATACCGCAAACCAAACCTGCTTAATTCAACTGATGATGGGCGGTCTTACACCACGCTTCGGTGAGCCGCTCCATGCGAGGGTGCGCTATTTTGATCCGACCGAGCGACGTGCAGGTATTCCTGAAGACGTAGCTGCGTTGGTTGTGGGGATGACCGACGCAACGACAACACTTTCGCTCGCAAACATTAGCCCGGTAAATTCTAGAAAAATGATTATCCAAGCCGGGGCTTACGCTGAACATCAGATCAATTCGGTCGAGTTGGATGGTGAAATTATCGCAGTGAACGGATCTTTCCTCACTCTTGAGCTTCGCCCAAGCACAGTTTCGACAATTGTGATGCGGCTGGAGAGATACACCAATCAGCCGACGTTTTCACACCCTTGGGACAGGGCTTGATTATCGGGCCGAATACCACTATTGTGTGATTAGTTGAATATATGAGTTCCAGCAATGCGGCACGGCTCTCAACAGTGTTTACTGATTTACGAGCCTAGTCTGAGGAGAATCAAATGAAGTTTGAAAAAAAGCGGTTACTTTTATTACTCGGGTTGGTAGCAACCGTGATAATGGGACTAGCCGCCTGTTCTGGTGAGACGATCACAGTTGTTGAAACCGTTAAGGGTGACACGGTTGAAGTAATCAAAGAAGTCAAGGGCGACACGATTGTTACTGAAGTTGAAGTAATCAAAGAAGTCAAGGGCGACACGATTACCGTCATAGCCACTCCGACCGCAACGTTAGAAGAGCGGACACAGGCAGCTGCGGACGCAAATAAGGGCGGTCACCTGAGAATTGCGTCTGTCGGAAGCGTCCAGTCGTTTGATCCGCTGTGGACCACTGCGTCCTCGACAGGAAACGTGTCAAGCACGATCCTCGAAGGGCTGTTTGCCTACAAGGAAGACAACACGATTGGGAAGATGCTTGTAGATGATTGGAATGTCAGTTCAGACGGACTTACGTGGACATTCAAAATCCGTGAGGGTGTTGAGTTCCACAACGGCACTCCACTGACCACCGAGCAAGTTATTGGTACGCTCAGGCGCCAGAGTGAACGCGCCCCTGTGTTCAAATTGGTTTGGGACCAGTTTGGACCGGCCTCATTCGATGAGTTCATTACCAAAGACAACGATCTAGAGTTCAGTATGAACTTGACTGGGTCGACCGGTCTCGTATTGGACGCATTGGGTCCACAGAACTTCACACCTCAAATGGTGATTGAGTCTTGGTACAGCCTTCCTGCGACCGAAACGGCTCCAGGAACACCAATTGGAACCGGCCCGTTTCGTTTTGAGTCATGGACTCCAGGCGACCGATGGTCCGCTATTCCGTATGAGAACTACTCTCCGAGTACTGAAGCATCTGATGGTGAGTCGGGAGCACACACAGCGTACTTTGACCGAATTTCATACATTGAAATTCCGGATCAGGCGACGCGTATTGCAGCTCTCCAAACTGACGCAGTTGATCTCGTCCAGGAATTCTCCCAGGACCTTATCGACCGTGTGAAGGACGACTCTAACCTTCAGTTGATTGCCAACCCGCCACTCCGGCTGCTGGGTCACTTCAACTACCAGATTCCGCCGTTCAATGACCCGGTACATGGTCGAGACCTACGACGAGCTGTCGTCATGGCCTACGACAATGAAAAAGCACTGCTTGCAGCTGCTGGTACTCCTGACCGAATCAACCTCTGTGCTTCATTGATGGAGTGTGGTTCGGCATATGAATCGAACGCTGGTAGCGAGAACATGTACAACGCCAAGCGTATTGAAGACGCTAAGAAGATCGTGAAAGACGCCGGATACGAGGGCTACACGATTCGTCTGATGGACCCGGCCGACCGCCAGCCTGCACACGGTGCAGCGCAGGTGACTCGTGAGGTGCTTGAAGACATTGGCTTCAACGTAGATCTACGAGTTATGGACTGGGCCACCATGGTTCAGGACAGAGCAACGGTAGACCGTTGGGAGTTCTTCCACACATGGAGCGGACGCAGTGTACGAATTGGACCGATTGGTCACCTTAGGTTCGGTGAACTGCAGTACGATGCGTGGTTCAACAAATACACCGACACAGACGGAACCCAGCGTAAGGTGTTCGAGACATTCGCTTCGGAAACCGACCCTGTGAAGATAGACGCAGCGATGGAGGAGTTCCAACAGTACTTCTACGACGATGCGATCTTCCTCCAGGTTGGTGAGTTCTTCAGCAACTGGGCAGCCAGTAATCAGATCCAAGGATTGCACGGCAACCCGGGTGGGCAGAAGCCATACGATAAGTGGTTCAAGTAGAGAGCATTCGGATCAACCGAAAATAAGTTCCTCCGACCGCCAGGGAGCAGTGCAAGCTTTGCACGCTCCCTGGCGGTCGGAGGCGGATTCTTGATCCGCTTTCCAGGACCTAATTTGCTTCAAGATATGATTACGTCGAACGCCGCTATCACAAAAGGAACAGTTTGATTTGTGGCGTTACATCGCTCAACGTTTTCTAGTGTCTATTCCAGTAGTGATCATGGTTGGAATAATCACGTTCACTCTGGTTTACGTCGGACCAGGTGACCCCGCGGCGATCATCGCCGGTGACGAGGCCACCCCAGAGATTCTTGAAAAGATCCGTGAGGATCTTGGCTTCAACCGTTCATTCCCCGTTCAGATGGGCGATTGGTTTTGGAAGCTTGCCCATGGCGACCTTGGGACATCATATTTCTCCAAACGAGAAATAACAGAGCTGATTACACCTCGTCTTCAACCGACACTTTCCCTTGGATTCCAAGTCGTTGTAATTTCTACGATTATCGGTATAAGCACCGGGATGCTTGCAGCCTGGAAGGCCGGTACGCGGTTGGATAGAAACCTGATGGTTTTGGCAGTTCTTGGATTTGCCACCCCGGGATTTTGGCTGGCGTTTTTAACTATTTGGTTGTTCGCTGTTAACCTCGGATGGTTCCCTGTGATTGGATATAGTCCAATTCAAGACGGGCTAATTAAGCACCTACACAGTCTTTTCTTACCGGTGATGGTTAACAGTATTCTCGCGTCCGCGTTTATTTCAAGAATTACAAGATCAGCGATGCTTGAAGTGCTTCGGGAAGATTACATTAGGACCGCTAGAGCAAAGGGAGCATCAGAATTTTCCGTGTTCTTACGCCACGCATTTCGACCGTCGGCGATTCCGGTAGCGACCGTAATCGGCGCTTCGATCGCAGGCCTTGCAACCGGGTTCGTGCTCACCGAGACGATATTTGCTATTCCAGGTCTCGGACGAATGTTAGTAGACGCAATCGTCAGGCGAGACTACCCGATCATTCAGGCGCTCCTGATGGTGGTGGCAATCGTCCTTATCGGGGTGAATCTAATAATCGACATACTCTACGCGTACATTGACCCACGGATACGGTACTAACAATGTCACTAGCATCTGAACCCAGAATAGAGTGGGAGCTGGCTCCACCGCTATCTACCCGCCTGAAGGGGATGTTCGGGTCAACATACAAAGCAGCTAAACGGGATATTGTCCTCGCAGTTTCAATTATTGTTCTACTGGCGGGTTTGTTCCTCGCCATATTCGGCCCGACCCTGGCACGGACCGACTATGAACGCACCGACCCGATAAACCGGATGCAAGCGCCCAGTTCTGACCATTGGTTTGGTACTGATAACTGGGGACGTGATGTCTTCGATCGCACGATAGTGGGTACTCGACTTTCATTTCTCGTCGGATTTTCAGTGACTCTTATTTCGACTGTTATTGGCGTGGGTGTGGCTCTTATCATCAGTTATTTCAAATTACTCGATTCGATAATGATGCGATTTGTCGACGGATTGCTCGCATTTCCCACTATTCTTCTCGCGCTCGCATTAATCTCATTAATCGGCCCGAGTGTTGGAAATGTAATCATTGCTCTTTCGTTAACTGCAACCGCGGGTAAAATTCGGCTCGTTCGCGGTGCAGTATTGAGCTTGAGAGACTCGACCTATGTTGATGCTGCCAGAGCTGTTGGGGTGCCGGTACCGCGCATACTACTTCTCCACGTGCTCCCTAATATCACCAGCATAATAATCGTCCAGGCAACGTTTACTCTCGCCTCCGCAATTCTCGCTGAAGCCAGCTTGAGTTTCCTCGGTGCAGGCGTACCAGAATACGTGCCCAGTTGGGGCAACATAATTGCAACTGGGCAGGGGTACATTCAGGTCGGTTTCCATATTTCCTTCTTCCCTGGTCTGTTCTTGATGATTACAGTATTGGCCGTCGTCTTGATCGGTGATTCTGTCCGAGACCATCTTGATCCGAAACTAAGGGGGCGACTAAAGACGACGGCTCAGCAGTAAGCAGGCCAACTCGTCTCGTAGTATCCGATGACAGAAGCTCTCCTAAAAGTAAAAAACTTGCGCACCCAATTTCGTACAGAAGGCGGGGTCGTAAAAGCAGTAGACGACGTTTCATTCGAAGTTAAATCTGGTGAAATATTCGCGCTCGTGGGTGAAAGCGGTTGTGGTAAAAGCGTCACAGCGCTTTCAATTATGGGATTGATCCCGAACCCACCCGGAGAAATTGTTTCTGGCTCAATTGAGTTCGAAGGTGTCGATCTACTCGGATTATCGTCGAGAGAGATGCGTGAAATACGGGGTTCCAGAATCGGAATGATTTTTCAGGAGCCGATGAGTTCTTTGAATCCGGTTCTAACTATTGAGTCTCAACTCGTCGAACCGCTGAAAATTCACCAGAACATGCCCAGCGATGCCGCAAGAGATCGAGCTCAGGAACTTGTCGATATGGTCGGCATTCCGGATTCTAAAACCCGCTTGAAGCAGTACCCGCACGAACTAAGTGGAGGCCAGCGACAGCGAATAATGATCGCTATGGCGATGGCGTGCAGTCCTCGGCTGTTGATAGCCGATGAAGCGACCACCGCTCTCGATGTGACCATTCAGGCGCAGATACTTGATCTGATGCAGGATGTAACCGAGAAATCTGGAGCCTCTCTGCTCGTCATCACACACAACCTCGGGATCGTAGCCAGATACGCAGACCGGGTAGCCGTGATGTATGCAGGAAAACTTCGAGAGGTGAGCGAGGCTACAGATCTGTACCGTGAGCCTCATCACCCGTACACCGTTGGATTGCTTCAGTCGGTTCCACGGCTTGATTCCGAAAAAGGAGCACCGCTAATACCCATTGCTGGTGAAATCCCAGATCTCACAGATTTACCAGAGGGCTGTGCGTTCAACCCGAGGTGTCAATGGGCCGTAGACAAATGCCGCGTTGAACAGCCAATGCTGGAAGAATCTGAGCCAAGCAGGCAAGTAGCGTGCTTCGAGCATAAAACGGTTGCGCTCGGTGTCTAATAATTTGAGGAACATTCCTACTTGAGCACGACAGCAGTATCGTCCGGGCAACATACGACCAATTCGGAGTCGACTCCGATACTTGAAACGCGTGATATTAAAGTTCACTTCCCGGTGAAGCGTGGCCTGATTATTCAGCGCACGATTGGTGTAGTAAAGGCAGTTGACGGCGTAGATATTCAGATTAAACGCGGTGAAACTCTTGGACTTGTCGGCGAATCTGGATCGGGCAAGACGACTCTCGGAAGAGCCATCCTGAGACTCAATGACACGGCTGATGGCAACGTTCGATTCGAGGGACAGGAAGTACTGGACTTGAAAGGGCGCGAGATGCGCCAACTGCGCCAGAAGATCGGCATGGTATTCCAGGACCCGTACGGCTCTCTGAACCCGAGAATGACCGTTGGCAACATCGTCGCCGAACCGATACTGGTCCACAAAATTTTTGATGACCGATCGAAAATCACGGATCGGGTGATGGAACTGTTCGACACGGTCGGGCTGAGTCGGTCAATGGCGACCCGGTACCCTCATGAATTCTCCGGGGGGCAACGTCAAAGAATTGGAATCGCCCGCGCTCTGGCATCCGGGCCAAGCCTGTTGATTTGTGACGAGCCGGTCTCTGCGTTAGACGTTTCAATTCAGGCACAGATCATCAGCCTGTTCGATCGGCTCAAAGAGGAAAAGAACCTCACATATCTGTTTATTGCTCACGACCTCGCGGTCGTCAGGCACGTCAGCGACAGTGTTGCAGTCATGTATCTTGGCAAAGTTATGGAACAAGGAAATGCTGACGCTGTTTACCGTAACCCTCAACATCCGTATACACAGGCCTTGCTTTCAGCGGTTCCGATCCCTGACCCAATCGTCGAGCGGAAACGAGATCGAGTTGTTCTCCAAGGTGACATACCAAGCCCACTGAACCCGCCAAAAGGTTGCGTGTTCAACACGAGGTGTCCGGTCGCAGAGAATCGATGTTTTTCCGAGGTTCCCTTGCCTCAAACATTTTCTGACGGCCGGCGAATCGCCTGCCACAAAGTAAATCCATGATCAACGCCAAAAGCGCGGGAATGATCAAGACATAACTCAGTGGTGATCAGGGCTGTGCCCCTGCGGCATCGTCACTCTGTGTTCACCGACGAGTTCAACTCTCCCCCGTCTCCACCAAGAACACAAAGCAGCAGACCTCATTTACAAGGATGAGGCCTGTTTGCGTCCAACCCTGAGTGGGAATCAACGGTTCTGTCAGAACTCAGGGCTCACAGCAAATTTCAGCCGACCTAAATACATGATCGATCCCTGTATTTAAGCCGACAATTCGGTCATTAAGTCGACCATCTTTCGGTGAAGATCTTCCTTCGAACGTCCGCTGGAACATGCCCACCACCGATACTGACAATCAGTGCGGACAGGATAGGACAGATCTCCTCGGCAAATGAGAAATGATGCTATTCTCCCGTGACACTGGTTTCTTATAGAACCCATGCGCGGATAACCTGAATGACAAGGAACCTTCAAATGCTCGTAATCGACGGCGATTACCCAATGGCACTCGCAGTAAAAATGAACCGTGATCTGACGCTTCCACTCGATCAAGTGAGAACTGGACCACAACTCTCCGGTTCGCTATCCAACCGAGATGATTCAGAAACCATGTCTTCACTACCCGAAATGCGACGAGGTGGAGTAGCCGCTGCCCTCGTCAAAGTAGTAGTCGACCAACACCGTACCGGTGCACCTATGCCCGGTGGCCCCCGTAGTGATGAATTGTCTTATGCGCTTGGACAAGGGCAGATGGCCTACTACCGCATACTCGAAACAAAAGGTGAAGCGCGAATACTCCGAACCTCCTCCGATGTCACAAAACATATACAGCAATGGGAAAACGCTGTGATTCACGATGACCTACCAGTAGGCTTCTTCCTCGGCATGGAGGGTGCCGATCCTATTCTGTGGCCAAAGCAAGTCCATGAGTGGTATGCCGATGGCCTCAGAGTTATCAGCCTAGGACACTATGGACCCAGCCGATACGGACACGGCACCGGCACGGGCACCGAAGGCGGGTTATTTGAACACGGCCCGGAATTACTTAGAGAAATGGATGCCTGCGGGATGATCCTAGACATCACTCACACCGCAGATGAAACCGTCCGTCAAGCACTCGACATCTTCAAAGGACCCATCCTTGCGAGCCACCAAAATTGCAGAGCGATCGTACCAGGTGAACGCCAAATGACCGATGAATTACTGAAACGTGCCATCGAACGAGGCGCAGTCATCGGAGCTTCGATGGATACATGGATGCTCACTAGAACCGTAGAAAAAGACTGGAGTGGGAGAACACCACAATCACGAGCTGATCTGTTCAAACCTGAGGACGTAACTCTTGAAGATGTCGCCGACCATATCGAACACGTATGTGATCTTGCGGGTAACACATTACACGCTTCAATAGGCGGCGATACAGATGGACAAGGTGGAGCTATTGGAGCACCACACGACGTCGATACTATCGCTGATTACCAGAACATGGCTCAAGTGCTCGGAGAACGTGGATGGAACACTGCTGATATCGAAAACATCATGTGGCGCAACTGGAAAAGATACTTCGAAGAATTTTTGCCCAACTGACGCGCAGAACGACTTGGATGAAACATACACAGCTTGGTTGAGTTAGAAGACAGTATGTGGCCATCCTCAGAGTCTCTGACTCTGAGGATGGCTAAGAATCAGGAAACTATACGTTATTTCAGGAATCTGATATCAAACTGAATGAGAGACCGCACTTTGCATATTTATGAATTGGATACACCGGCGGTAGTGATTGACCTAGATGTGCTCGAGAAGAATATAGAGGATATGGCAGCCCTCTGTCGTAAGCTAGGAATCACACTGCGCGGGCATACGAAAAGTCACAAGAATTCGGAAATTGCGAAGATGCAGGTCGCTGCTGGTTCAAAAGGCATCGTCTGCCAAAAACTTGGTGATGCCGAAAATATGGCCCGGTCTGGCCTCGATGACATTCTTATGACGTACAACATCGTTGGTAGACAGAAAGTCAGGCGGCTCACCGAACTGGCTCGATATCGACGCATGATTGTTACGGTAGATTCGTTGACTGTTGCGTCGGGGATTTCAGAACAGGCAGAATTGGACGGAGTTACAATCGGGGTTCTTGTTGAGATTGACACAGGCGGAAAACGTACGGGAGTTCAATCACCAGCAGCAGCCGAGGAGCTTGCCAAGCAAGTGCAGAAGCTTCCTGGACTGCAATTACGTGGACTAATGACGTACCCAAGCAGGGTGGCGTCAAAGCCCGTTATTGAAGACGTTATTGAACGTTTTAAAAAGGCAAATTTTCCTCTGGACATCATCAGCGGCGGCGGTACTGGTGAGGAGTGGGAATCTAAAGAGCTAGGATTCACCGAACACCGTAGTGGCTCCTACGTATACGAGGGTTTGAGTCGCATTCAAGGATCCAGCGGCAACGACGGCCTTTCAGCAGAACGATGTCCGCTTCGCGTTGTTACTACCGTGGTCAGCGTGCCGACGGCAGACCGACTCATTATTGACGGCGGTATGAAAACTTTCCGATTGTTCCCATCCATGCCATATGGCTTGATTCTTGAAGACCCTAAAATTAAGTTCTCAGGGATGTCCGTGGAGCACGGTCATGTCGATACTAGTGGGTCGAATCGTACATACACAGTAGGCGACAAATTGACCGTAATACCCACCTATCAAGAGGGGGTTACTAACTTGCATGACGAGATAGTATGGGTAAGGAATGATCAGGTCGACAGAGTCTTGCGGAACGACGGTAGAGGTAAGGTCAAGTAACAACGCATATCGACTTACTCAGATTAACAACAGTTCTGAGCAAGCCTCATATCCTGGCTAAATTCCCACCTTATGACAAGCAATCTGCCGGCCATCACTGAAAACGCCTGTCATTGAGAAACCGATTTCACCACGTTATTGAAATGAAAATAATTTCAGTCTTGGCTGTAAACGAACTCTAAACCATCCAAGTCAATACTTGGAATCTCATCCAAGTCTTCCCAATAGTCTTGAGAATGGTGCCATTCTGGCTTAGCTCCAGTTTTTGGGAGAAAAGGTAGTGCACGGGTCAGATAGCTCGGATTGAAGTTCTCTGGATCTTGCCAAGGCAGAAGTTCCATATCTTCATCCTCAGACCGCAGCTTCACTTCAACGCGCTTAGCATCTTTGCTATCCATATGGCTCAGCAAGCGACATACGAAATCTGACAATAAATCCGAGCGCACGGTCCAACTTCCACGGAAGTAACCAAATACCCAGAGTAAGTTTGGGACGCCCGTAAACATCATTCCTCTGTAAGTAACGGTGTCCGAAAAAACAAGAGGTTTTTCATCAATTAAAAAATCTATATCACCCAAGACATTCATATTGAATCCTGTAGCGACGACGACAATATCTGCATCAAGAACGCCTCCAGATTTCAGCATCACCCCACCCTCTGTAAATGTCTCAATCTCATCTGTCAGTACAGAAACTTTCCCTGCCTTAATACTGTGGAAGAAATCTCCATCAGGGACCATTGCGACTCTCTGACGCCATACTCGGTAGCCTGGAGTAAAGTGGGTATCAATATCGTAACCAGGCCCCAGAATATCTCTGACGCCACCTAGAAGCTCTTCCTTCACTTTCTCGGGTTCCTCAAATGTACGTCTCATGAAAATTGCAGTATCGCGAAGTACCTTGCGGCGAACAATTTCATGTATCCACGCATCATCTACTTCGAGCTCACGCAGGGTCTCAGCCAAGTCATCGCGATTTCGACCAGTACCATAGTAGATTGGAGACCTCTGAACCAAAGTTACGTGCGCACAGCTATCTGCTATTGCGGGTATTAGAGTCGCTGACGAGGCACCGGAACCAATTACGATAACTTTCTTGTCGACGTAATCCAGATCCTTGGGCCAGGTTTCCGTGTGCACCAACTGACCCTGAAATTTATTCATTCCAGACCATTCAGGAGTGAATCCTTCTGAATGGCGGTAATACCCTTGGCACATCCACAAAAATTTTGCTGCCAAATAATGAGTATCCCCGGTGTCGGTTCCATCGACTTCAATTAACCACTTGTTATCTTCACTCGACCACTTTGCGGATGTGATTTTATGGTTGTAACGAATATGGCTACTAAGGTCATTTTCATCAATGACTTCGCCCATGTATTTAAGAATTTCTTCGGCTGTCGCAATCGGCGGACCAGTCCATGGTTTAAATCTATAGCCATACGTATGCAGGTCACTGTCTGAGCGGAGACCAGGATAATTATGAGACCGCCAAGTACCTCCAAAATGATCCTGACTCTCTAAGACTATAAAACTCGAATCAGGGCGCTGTGTACTGAGGTGGTACGCGGCCCCTACTCCAGCTATTCCAGCACCTACGACCAGTACATCGAATGCTTCTATGCTGGTTCGATTGATCTTCTCCGAGTCGGTTGCAGTAATCATTATCTGGGCCAATCTGATCTAACTCGTTTCTTCCGGTTACACCGCCGTGCAAGTCGTTCACAACTTAGCATGCAAATCAATATTCATCCCTTAACGGACGGCAGCAAGGCCGTAACGATGCATCCAACTACGGCTGTTATTGATCGGATGTGGCTGCAATATTCTACGGTAATGAATCGACGCTCTGACCCGCGTCAAAAAACTCAGATGTGGAATCACTCGTGGCATGTTAATTCCAAATCGGTTTTATCAGAAACAGTTGATATTGAATCGTCGCCCACAATGGCGCCAAAAGAATGTCGGATTACCAAGTGGTTCAATGCTTTTTTACTTTGTACAACGGTGGATAGGCTGAATGAAAACGACATGATGAAATATCCTCAGTATATGAGGATCGATGCTGTTCTACCGCGCCGCTGGGTTCTGTCAGAAAACAGGTCTTGACCCGACACTGATTTCCAGCGCAACCCGACACGACAACACACCTATTGAGTCGCAATCCGATCAGCAAAAATGGGACTCAACCATGCCATCTCCATGTCCTGTTGAACAACCTTTACCCAATAAGGGTTCACTCCCGGTTGAACATCGTTATCCGTCACCGTGAAGTCAGCCCGATCCGTCCCAGACTCAGGCGCCAGTTCGAGGGTCACACTACGATTTAGATGCCCCAAATCTACTTTTGCTGGTCGTTCCTTAAGATGATTCAAGGTCGCGGTTATCCGAACTGAATCTGCCTCAGAAACAGCCATACGCCTCGGAGCAACCTCTCCGTGCCTGCCGAACTTCTCTCCAATAATCAAACCCGAATTCAGAACGACGGTTATCTCGGTATCGCTATCAATATCCACGTCGACAATCACACCACTCGGATACCCGCATGCCCAGCTGTTAAGACCGAGGCGTGAACCACTTTCGCGATCAAACCTAGAACGAGGACTGTCGAAACGAATCGTCTCAACATCGCCAATTGATCCATTCGAAACCTCCAGAAAACCATCCCAGATCACTCCCGAATAGCTTGACATACGACTCGCTCCATCCCACAAAACACGGACCCTAGAACCGGACGGCTTCGATCCGAACTGCTCGGTGTGGATCAACTTGAGACCCCGATACACTTCTATCCGCTCTAGTGGTCCAGTGCCCTCAACGTTAACCTTAATCTCGGCGGTGCCCTCGCTCGAATACTTCTCACCAATAAAGTGACCATCTACGGTATGACTTGCCCTAATTCGTGCACCTGTCGTTGCGTAAATACGCTTGGCCTTTATCGCATCGAGAACACCACTAAGTGTTAACTCCTCGGCGTATACACCGGTCAGACCGCCCTTCGAATATCGACGCAATTGGTGGCCCGGGCGATCGTCGCCCGGTCTACCCGTGTGGCAGTCGTTTCCGCCAACAAACCCCATTTGATATCCGCGTCCGATTGACTCCAGTAAAATCCACTCAAACGAGCCGTGAGTTGATGTAACTTCTACGGCTGGTTCAAGAGTAGGATCGTGCCACTGTAAATCAGCGTGTTGCCCCCCGACGTGAGGAGTTATAATCGTGTCTGTGCCACGATAGAAGTCGTGAAGATCTCGAACGTGTGGTAGATCCGACTCACCGTCCCGACCTAACCGGTCAGCGCCGCTCCAGCGTTTCATTGGAAGGTCATATCGTCCGAAATAAACGTTGTGATGACCGCCGGCCTCGAGATTGCCTGACCACTCAAATCCCGGCAACGGAACGAATCTTCCCGGCTCGTAATACTTCTTTTCCTCGATCTGCTGAATCTCGTAAGCGTCAGTTGAGTGAGCACTGTCGTTTCGTTGGTACCCGGCGAAATCTAAGCCTGAAACCTCGTGAGCGTAGTCAAAGTAGTTACCGATCTTGGCTGGATCAGCAATCTGACCTGAATGAGGATCACCCCAGAATAACTTTAGGGCGGGCAGTTCTTTCGAAATCCGAATCTGATTGCTAGTCGTTGTAATCCTGTTGTAGGTATCTTCAGCGCTAATGCTAGTTGCGCCAGCCTCGGTAAACACAGCACCCGTTATTCGGCGTACACCAGGCTCTTCTTCGTCGAACTCAATGAAATTCCCATCTGGCAAAATTAGACCCGGTGCAGAAATCTCAACACTGCCGCGGTATTTTTCAGCGGGGTTACCCCATCGATCCTCTGCTTTGAGAAGCAAAGCGAACTCAGATCCAAGTTCAATATCCGAAGGGGCAATAGCCGACAATGATTCGATTTGCCCACCAATGACTTCGACAACAACTGGATCAATCGGCGTCGAAGCTCCTTCACCTGTGGGATTTACGTGACATCGAAAGTAGTGCTGTATCTCAAAAAAAGTTTGAGTGCGAAGCCCACTGCCACCACCAAGGGTTATCAACACACTTTCACCTACAGCGACCCGCCCCGATTGAACGGTTATGACCGATGTTTTGTGATCGGGGGTATGAACAGAAACCGAACACCCCAACGGCGGGCTGACTACCAGAAAATCGTCGGAACCGGAATCTGAAAGCTGCGGGCGACCCCAATCAGAATCAGATTCCGTATCGATCGTTATCGTACCGCCAGATTCCAAAACGGTGTTTCCGGCTGTGTATCGTAGTTCAATGACTGCAGGCTCACCAGCCTCCACCTGCGACGAAGAAACCAACTCGATCGATCCAAATTCACTCGGCATAAGTTAACTGTTCCTACCATGCAAAAACAAACGTCATTCTATTTATGTACACAATAGACCAGTGCAGGTTAATTCTGAAGTCTCAATCAGGACTCATAGCTTCGCCCTAGTTTAAGCCGTAGAAAAAGAACCCGTCATTGACAAATCGAGAACGAAAGCACCCGAATGCGCCGCAGAGTTTGGCAACAATCTGAGCTTGTGCAATGAGTTCTGACAGCCCCTCCGCCTGCCATCCATTGCCGGACTCTACGTGGTACGTTGTGCCCGTAATCAAAAAAATCGTCACCGATTCCTTGCAAGATAACCACGGAGTTTTACGAACTTGAAGATCACCGATATAAAGACGTTCCTCATGATGGCAGGCGCCCCAAAATCAACGGGAGCGTCGAGTTGGAGCACCCGCAATTGGTGTTTTGTGAAGATCTACACCGACGAAGGCGTTGTTGGGATTGGCGAGGGCTCAGGTTGGCCAAGATTGGTCCAAATCGCAATCGAAGATTTACGCTCAATTATCGTTGGCGAAGACCCCTTCAACATCGAGAAAATCTGGCAAAAAATGCTCGTATCAACTATGGGTAACGGCATGACTGGGACACCCGGATCGGGAGCTATGAACGCGATCGATATGGCACTCTGGGACATAAAAGGCAAAGCGCTCAACACTCCAGTTTGGAACCTATTGGGCGGGAAAATTCGCGATCGAATCCGCGCCTACGGGCACGCTAAAACTCCTGAACGAGCCCTCGAACTAAAAGCTCAAGGACTCACAGCCATAAAAACCGGCGGAGTTCACCGAGTCGCCGCCCAGGTCGAAGACATCCGAAATGCTGTCGGTAATGAAATCGACATCATGGTCGATGCTCATGGCCCTCCTTGGCACAACACTAAAGACGCAATCATCGTCGGGAAATCCCTCGAACAATTTAACCTTCTCTTCTATGAAGACCCCGTACCACCCGACAACATGGATGCGCTAAAGCGCGTGCAAGACAATGTAGACATTCCTATCGCAGCAGGTGAGCGACACTCCCATATTTGGGGTGTTCGTCGACTAATCGAAGAAGAAATCGTCGATGTAATTCAGCCCGACACCGGTCGAATCGGTGGCATAAGCCAAATGATGAAAATCGCAGCAATGGCAGAGGCTCACTACATATCAGTAGCCCCTCACTCGGGTTCACTAGGTCCCATCGCCGAGTACGCAGCGATCCACATACTCGCAGCAATCCCAAATGCATTAATTCTTGAACGTGTCCACGATGACGTACCCGTTCGATACGAATTAACCCAACCACACCTCGAAACAATCGATGGTTACATCGAAGTGCCAAACCTACCGGGACTGGGCGTCGATATCGATGAAGTCGTAGCTCTCGCACATCCATCCAGTGGCAATACAAGCACCCCCGGAAAGGAAGGCGATGGTAACTACGAACCCGGTACATGGAACGAACACGTCTATGTCCAAACTCGGTACAGTAGGCAAGCAAACCTACGAGCGCTGAAATCCGGAAACTAGAGCTTCGCATGTTTCCGTACAAATCAATTCCAACCAAGGAAATATCTCAATGTACCTCGGCACTCAGGGTCAGCCTACCGATCATGACGAACTCAGTGTTCTAAGCCAACTCGGCGTAAACCATATTTCGTCCGATCCGCCCGGTGATTGGACGACGTGGGATCGTCACGCATTCAATGCCCATCAAGAAAAGCTCGCAAAATATGGCATCACCCTCGATATGACACTCATGCCGCTTGGCTCGCGCTCGGCATTCGAAAACGATTCCGGCAATGTCTTTCTTGGCAAAAGCAAAGAACGCGACGAAGAAATCGACCTGCTCTGCCATCTCATCGAAGAAGCCGGGGCCGCAGGTATACGAGCGCTTCGCTATAACATTACGATTCTCGGTCACATGCGTACCGAACCTAAGATCGGTCGTGGCGGCGCGCAATTATCGTCTTTCGACTATTCAAAGCTCGACCAATCACTTGGAGAATTTGAAGGCGGGGCTGCAGATGCTGACGAGATGTGGGAACGAATCGACTACTTTCTTAGCAAAGTGGTCCCAATCGCCGAAACCAACAAAGTCCAAATAGCATGCCACCCACAAGACCCTGGGATTGGTAACCGTCTGTATCGCGGAGTCGCACGCGTGATGGGGACCGTCGACGGTCTAAAGAAATTCATTTCAATGCATGAAAGTCCATATCATGGACTAAATTTCTGCCAGGGAACCATTTCAGAAATGCTTGAAGAGCCTAGCGAAGAGATATACGACGTAATTCGTTATTTTGGCAAACGAAATAAAATTTTTAATGTCCACTTCCGTAACATTAAAGGTGGCTTACTCGACTTTGTCGAGGTGTTCCCAGACGAAGGCGACATCGACATGCTGAAAGCGATTCAGGTGTACAAAGAAATCAGCTACAAATATATGTTGATGCCCGATCATGTACCCGGCCTCGCAGGCGAAAATGCGAGAAGAGTCGGCTTCGCCTATTGCTACGGCTATATCAATGCCGCTCTCCAATCCACTTCTTATTAAAAGCTATAAATGACCAAAAATTCAAATCTAAGCTTCGAATATCGGAACGACGATGTCAACTCATCGCTCGGTATCCTCGGTATTCGACTCGCCGTCGGTCTACCAATATCGATGGTCACCGGGTTTGTCGGCAATATGTTCAACGGGATCCTCGTACCATCACCGGCAGCAGGTGATGAATTAGCATTCTTCGTAAGAATGCTTTTGCTCGGGATTTCAGCCTCAACTGGCGGAATGGTGGCTTGGTTCAACGCAATTGAATCGAAATCCGGTGCCACAGCGATCTGGATTATTGCTGCGCTAGGCGGTTTCATGGGTGCATTAATCGCCTATTACATCGGTTCCGCCTACATCGACCACCCCGATGTTTACATCCTCAACCAACGATTAACTCAAACAATCATACTCGGCGCAGCGGTGGGCTCAAATATATTCGCCACCATCGTTTCGGCCAGTCGTGCACGAATCTAAGTTTGAAATTTCGTGATGTAAAACCCAATGGCTTCCTAATTTACGAATTATGAGGAGTTTTAGTCTAATAGATTGCGAAAACAAATAAAAAAAGAGTGACTTTCCATACTGAACTACCTATACTCCCCGCTGACACAAACATTTAGCAATGTACTAATAGCTAAATATTTGAGTTATCGAAAAGCGGCTAGGTTCGTAACAGTATTTGCTGATTTACGAATCCAGTCCCAGGAGAATCAAATGAAATTTGAAAAGAAGCGATTACTTTTATTACTCGGGTTAACAGCCGTGATATTTGGATTAGTCGCCTGTTCTAGTGAGACCGTCACGGTTGTTGAGACCGTTATTGTCGAAAAACAAGTCAAAGGCGACACCGTTGAAGTCATCAAAGAAGTCGCTGTAAAGGGCGACACCGTTGAGGTGATCAGAGAGGTCGAAGTCAAGGGTGATACCGTTGAGGTGATCAAAGAGGTCGAAGTCAAGGGTGAAACTTTCATCCAGACGGTTATTGAAGTAGTTGAAGCAACACCGGTACCTGAAGTAGAAACCTTCTTCGGGCTACCAATGCCAGTTGTGCCAGATGATGTCGGCACTGCACCACAACCAGACTCAGCAGACGGCGTAGTTGTCGTTCGTGGCGGACTTGAACTTCGTGGTTCAGGTGTTCCTGGGGACAGTTCTGGTGGAATGTTCACAGGAATGAGCGTGACAGAGAAGCTTTTCATGACCGACGAGGGCGGTAACGCCATTGGTCTAGTAGCTGAATCTTGGGACCTAGCGTCTGACCTATCGAAGCTGACAGTAACCCTCAAACAGGGTGTGCAGTTCCACGGTGGATATGGCGAGCTAACAGCAGCTGATGTCGCTTGGTCTCTCAATATGGGTAATCCGGGGTTCAACCCAGAGTCAGCCACTGACGGTGGTTCCAACTGGATCTCATTCATAGGTGACCAAGAAGTGCTCGCTACCGACACTTACACCGTTGAAATCCCAATTGCAACGTTCGACCCTCGCTGGGCGACATTCATTCTTGGCCAATCTGGTCTAGGCTTGAGCATTACCAGCAAAAAGGCGTTCGATGACGAAGGCGAATCATGGGTTAGAGAAAATGTAATCGGTACAGGACCATTCGAAGTTGTCAAATACTCACGTGATGATGTATTGGAACTATCTGCGGTACAAAATCACCACAGAATTACTCCATCAATAGATAAGTACATTCTCAGAGCTATTCCAGACGACGCCGTTGCTGAAGCAGCTCTCCAAACCGGTGCCGTAGACGTTTCTCAGGTTGCATTACGTAACATGACGGGTCTGCAGAAAGCTGGATTCGTAGTAGTCGGTGCAGGAGCTGGTAGCTTCCACTCTATTTCGTTCTCAGGTAACTACTGGGAGCGAACTCATTTCGTAACTGGTGAAGACCTTGGTGCGAACTTCACAGTTAGACACTCCCTTCCTTGGGTTGGTGATCCTGAGCGTCCTGACTTCGGTAACCCTCCTGAAGGTATGACAAACATGGAACGAGCGCGTCTAGTACGTACAGCTCTTTCACATGCAATCGACCGTGAACTGATCTCGGAAGTTCTGTTTGCTGGCGCTGCGTGGCCAAACTACGTATACGGTGCGGACATCAACAACCCGAATTGGCAGGACAAGTGGGCGACGGAATACGACCCAAAACTTGCTGGTGAACTGCTTGATCAGGCTGGATACCCACTTGTTGACGGTGTTCGGTTCGAATTGCCTTTCTTCATCAGAATTGGACGAGGTGACGAAGAAATCGGTACGGCCGTTGTTGGCATGTGGCGAGAACTCGGAATCGACGTTCAGGACTGGAAGGCCCAGTACCAGACATACCGACCAAGCTTGATTGGTCGAACGGCAACAGCTCCGTGGATTCACTCCGCTGGTGCTGAGAGCCCTCAGGCTCCGTGGGACTGGCCGGTAATGGGTAATTCGGAATGTTCACGTGGTCGTGGCGGATTCAACATTGCTATCGAAATTCGAGAGTTGTGTCAGTTCTACGACGATATGAGTAAGGAGGGTGACGTAACTGTACGTAATGAAATGCGTAACGATGTCGTTGACTTCCTAGCTCACTGGATGCCTGTGATCGGTACAGTTGCCGAACCTCAGGTTGCACTCGTGAACCCTAACAAGATCGCTTCGTGGGACATGCCGCTTTCCGTACGTGAATCAGCATTACACCACCCAGAGTTCATCACTCTGAAGTAGAAGACTGATTCGAAATATGGGTGGAGCATCAATTCAAAATAGTGAATTGATGCTCCAC